>CAYRJD010000027.1:0-11855 GCA_964424585.1 uncultured Acidimicrobiales bacterium
GGGTGGCAGACACGCGTGGGTGGGTTGGGGTGGCAGACACGCATGGGTGGCTTGGGGCGGCAGACACGCGGGCGCTCGGCTCGACGCGTACTCGGCTAGTCGCACGGGCAGGTTCGCTCGGCTGACCGGGCTGCTTGCCTACACCCAACGAGGAGCGCGCCTGCTGAGCGACGCGAACAGCCACGACGTCGTCGTTCGCTGGGCGGCCGAGCACCACCGTCGTGCCGGCACCTGGACCGTTCCCGACGACGTGGGGCGGCTGCTAGCTGCCGCCGACCGGCAGTAAGCCCATCGCGTCGCGGGCCCGAGCGAGCGTCGCCGACGCGACGTCGCGCGCCTTGTTCGCGCCGTTGGCTAGCAGCTGCGACAGCTCGGCCGGGTCGTTCAGCAGCTCGGCTCGGCGGCTCTGCATCGGCGCGAGCAGCGCGATCACCGCGTCGGCGGTGTCGGTCTTGAGTTCGCCGTAGCTCGAGTAGTCCGACGCCAGCGCGGCCGGGTCGGCCTGGGTTGCTGCCCCCAAGATCGAGAGCAGGTTTGCCACGCCGGGCTGAGCCTCGTGGTCGAACGCGACGGTTGAGAGCGAGTCGGTGACTGCCCGCTGGAACTTCTTGGCGATCTCTTCGGCGGTATCGGTGAACAGCACCGCGCCCATCGGCGACTCGGCCGACTTCGACATCTTCGCCGTCGGCTCTTGTAAGTTCATCACCCGCGCGCCGACGGTCGGAATGGCTGCTTCAGGCAGCACGAACACCTCGCCGTAGCGGGCGTTGAAGCGCTGCGCGACGTCGCGGGTCAGCTCTAGGTGCTGGCGCTGGTCGTCGCCGACCGGCACCCGATCTGCGTCGTACAGCAAGATGTCTGCGGCCATCAGCGCCGGGTAGGTGAACAGCCCGGCCGAGACGTGATCTTGGCCGGCACCGCCGTGCCGCTCGGCTTTCTCTTTGAACTGCGTCATGCGGCGCAACTCGCCCAGCGACACAGTGCACTCGAGCAGCCACGCCAGTCCGGTGTGCTCGGCCACGTGGCCCTGGACGAACAGCGTGCAGACGTCAGGGTCGAGCCCCGCCGCGAGCAGCGTGGCTGCGGTGGCCAGCGTCTGCGTGCGCAGCTCGACGGGGTCTTGGGCGACGGTGATGGCGTGCAGGTCGACGACGCAGTAGAAGCTGTCGTGGTCGTGCTGGTCTTGCGCCCACTGCCGCAGCGCGCCCAGGTAGTTGCCGAGATGGATGTCGCCGGTGGGCTGAATGCCCGAAAGCACGCGTGTCACGGGCGGCGAACCTACCTGCCTCGGTGCGATTGTTCGACCTCGCGGGCGCGCGTTCGGTACCTTCGCAGGTGTGAGCGACGCTCAAAACGCATCGATAGAGCTACACATCGACACTGCAACAGAGGGTTCACCTATCGCGGTCAGCAGTCCGCTCTACGACGGCCCGCTGCGAGTGCTGATCACCGAGGTCGCGGCGCGCCGCATCGACGTGTGCGACCTGGCGTTGGCCGACGTCATCGCCAGCTTCAGCCGCTCGGCGCTGGCGGCCGACCCGCAGCAAGCGGCTGAGTTTGTGGTGCTAGCGGCGACGCTCGTCGAGCTGAAGACGCGCCGGCTGCTGCCCGATGAGACCATCGACGATCTCGAGGCCGAGCTGTGGGCGTACGCCCAGCACGACGTGCTGGTGGCCCGCAACATCGAACGTCGAACGTTCGGTCGGGCGGCGACGCTGCTGCGTGACATGCTGGTCGCGGCGGCGCGCCACCACGTTCGCTGGGCGGGCGCGAACGACGACGAGCGTTTGGTGCCTGCGGCGCAAGACCCGCTCGCGTCGCACAGCGTCGACGAGCTGGTCGCGGCGCTCGCTCGTGCGTTCGAAGAGAAGCCGACCGTCGAGTTCAGCACCGCGCACATCACGCCCATTCGTGTGACGGTGGAGGAGTGCGTCGAACGCCTAGAGGTTGACCTGCCTGGCTTGGCGCCGCTGGCGTTTCGCGAGCTGGTAGCCGGTTTCGACGACCCGCACGTGGTAGTGGCTTACTTCTTGGCGTTGCTCGAGCTGTACCGGCTGGGGCTGGTTGGCCTGGTGCAAGCCGAGCTGTTCGGCGAAATCGACATCACCTGGCTGGGTGCGCCGGCGACGCGGCTGGCGCCGCGTTCGGTCGCGGCCTGACGCGTCGTTGCGTCAGTCACCAGCGAGCGGCCAGTGAGCGACGAGTGAGAGCGAAGTGAGCGAAGACGGCCCGCACCTGAGGGTGCTGCGTGGCGGCGCAAACCACCAGCCGCCAACAGATGACGCTGAGCCGGCCGAGCCAGCCGTCACGTTGAGCGCTCAGCTGGAGGCCATCTTGCTGGTCGCGACCGAGCCGGTGAGCATCGCGACGCTGGCGAAGTGCGTGCGGGCGTCGTCGAACGACGTCAGCGCCGCGCTCGATGCCATCGCGGACGACTACGTGACGCAGCGGCGAGGTTTCGAGCTGGCAGAGCTGGCAGGCGGTTTCCGGTTGCGCACCGTTGTCGACGCGAACGCTGCGGTGCAGGCGTACCTGGGCGGCGTCAAGCCGCCTCGGCTCTCGGCGGCTGCGCTTGAGGCGCTCGCGGTGGTGGCGTACAAGCAGCCGGTGTCGCGCGCGCAGGTGTCGGCCATTCGTGGCGTCAACTCCGATTCGGTCGTGCGCACGCTGCTCGACGGCGGCTATGTGAGCGAGGCGGGGCGCGACCCCGAAGGCGGCGCGGTGGTGATGCTGGTGACGACCGATCACTTCACCTCACAGATGGGTTTGGCGTCGCTCGACGATCTGCCGTCGCTCGCGCACCTCGGCTTCGCGTCTGACGAGCTGGCCGAAGCGGGCGACGTCGCCAGTGACCTCTAGCGAGGGGTCTGCGCCCAGCCCGCGACTTCAGAAGTTTCTGGCTGCTGCGGGTGTCGGCTCGCGCCGCGCGTGCGAAGAGATGATCGCCGCTGGGCGAGTCTCGCTCAACGGCGAGCTTGCTCGGCTGGGCGACAAGGTGAGCGCGGGCGACCGTGTGCACTTAGACGGTGTCGCGGTCGTCGACCCGCAAGCGGTGGTGCACTACCTGGTCAACAAGCCCGCCGGGGTGGTGTCGAGCGTCAGCGACCCCGGTGCGCGGCCGTGCGTGGTCGAGCTGGTCGACGACGACCGGCGGCTGTTTCCGGTTGGCCGGCTCGACGTCGACACCGAAGGTCTCATCATCGTCACCAACGACGGCGAGCTGACCAACCTGCTGACGCATCCGAGCTACGGGGTCGACAAGGCGTATCTGGCGAGCGTGACGCCGACGCCGACGCCCGCAGCTCTGGCGCGCCTGCGTCGCGGCGTCGAGCTCGACGACGGGCGCAGTGCTCCGGCGAAGGTGTCGCTGCTGAGCCACGGCGAGCTGACGCTGGTGCGGGTGGTCATGCACGAAGGACGCAACCGGCAAGTGCGGCGCATGTTTCGCGCGGTCGGCTGTGCCGTCGAGCGTCTGGTGCGCGAACGCATCGGGCCGATCAGCGACCGCAAGCTCGCGCCCGGTGCTAGCCGCCGGCTGACGGGGGCTGAGGTCAGGTCGCTATACGCTGCGGCTCAACTGCCGCAAGCGGCCGCGGAGGCCTCGTGAGTTCGTCAACGGCGCTAGACGCCGGCACATATGCGCTAGAAGACCGCTACACGTTGGAGCAGGGCCAGGTCTTCATGACGGGCTTGCAGGCGCTGGCTCGGCTGCCGCTTGAGCAGCTGCGGGCCGACCGGGCGGCCGGGCTGCGCACCGCCGCGTTCTGGAGCGGCTACCCGGGTTCGCCGCTGGGCGGGCTCGACGCGGCCGTGCGCGCGGCGGTCGCGCAGGCGCCCGACCTGCCCATCGTGCACCACGCGGCGGTTAACGAAGAGCAGGCAGCCACCGCGGTGATGGGCAGCCAGCTGGCGGCGGCTCGGCCCGACCCGACCTATGACGGCGTGCTGGGCATCTGGTACGGCAAGGCGCCCGGCGTCGACCGGGCGAGCGACGCCATCCGTCACGGCGTGTTTGCCGGCGCCGATCCGAACGGCGGTGCGGTGGTGATCGCGGGCGACGACCCCGCGGCGAAGAGTTCGACCATTCCCTCTTCCTCCGCGGGCGCGCTGGCAGACCTGTGCGTGCCGGTGCTCTACCCAGCCAGCCCGTCTGAGGTGCTCGACCTGGGTCGTCACGCGGTCGCGCTGTCGCGTGCGACTGGTCTGTGGACGGCGCTCAAGATTGTCGCCGACGTCGCCGACGCGGCGGCTTCGGTCACGCTCAGCCCCGACGCGGTGCGCCCCGTCATTCCGACGCTCGACGGCGTGCCGTACGCGCACAGCCCTGACGGCTACTTGCTGACGCCGCGCACCGTCGAGGTCGAAGCGGAGATTCAGAACGTGCGCCGGCCGCTTGCGATCGAGTATGCGGCGCTAAACAAGCTCAACCACATCACGGTCGATCCGCCCGACGCGTGGCTCGGCATCATCGCGTCGGGCATCACCTACCGCGAGCTGCGCGAGGCGCTGGGGCGGCTGGGCTTGCGCACCGACGCCGAGATCGCCGCGGTGGGCGTGCGACTCATCTGCATGCACATGCCGATGCCCGCGAGCGAGGCGCGGGCGCGGCTGTTCGCGCGCGGGCTGGGCCAGATGCTGGTGGTGGAGGAGAAGCAGCCGAACATCGAGAGCCAGCTGAAAGACGCGCTGTATCCGCTGGCTGACCGGCCGGTGATCGTCGGGAAGTGCGACGAGCAGGGCGAGCGGCTGTTCGCAGCCCACGGCTCGCTCACCGCGGACGACCTGATGGCGCCGCTGCGTGCTCGGCTGAGCCAGCGAGCCGACGTCGCGGCGCAGCTGGTGCCTGAGCGACCGGAGCGACGCAAGATCGACGTGCCGCTCATGGTGTCGCTGGACGTGTCGTTGGACGTGTCGCCGGGGGCCGACGTCGCGACGGGCGATGCCTCGCCCGATGCGCCCGCTACCAAGCGCACGCCGTACTTCTGCTCGGGCTGCCCGCACAACCGGTCGGTGCGGGTGCCCGATGGCGCGGTCGTCGGGGCGGGCATCGGGTGTCACACGATGGCGCTGCTGCTGCGTCCCGATCAGGTCGGCGACATCGCCGGTCTCACGTGCATGGGTCAGGAAGGCGCGCAGTGGATCGGGATGGAGCCGTTCGTCGGCACCGAACACATTTTTCAAAATCTGGGCGACGGCACCTACTTTCACTCCGGTCGGCTCGCGGTAGCGGGCGCGGTCGCGAGCGGGGTCAACATCACCTACAAGCTGTTGTGGAACCAGGCGGTCGCGATGACCGGCGGGCAAGACCCGGCTGGCGGCACGGCGGTTGCCGACGTGTGCCGTGCACTGCTGGCGACCGGCGTTGCGCGGGTGCTGATCACGACCGAAGACACGGGGCGCTACCGCGGCGTGGCGCTGCCTGCCGGGGTCGACGTGTGGGGGCGTGAGCGGCTGATCGAAGCCCAAGAGCAGTTGGCGGCGGTGGCTGGCACGACGGTGCTCATTCACGATCAGCAGTGCGCGGCCGAGGCGCGCCGAGGTCGCAAGCGAGGCACGGTGGCGACGCCGCCGCAGCGGGTCGTCATCAACGAGCGCATCTGTGAGGGTTGCGGCGACTGCGGGCAGATCAGCAACTGCCTGTCGGTGCAGCCGACGTCGACGCCGTTTGGTCGCAAGACCCGCATCGATCAGACGACGTGCAACTTGGATTTCTCGTGCCTGGAGGGCGACTGTCCGTCGTTCATGACCGTGCGTGAGCGGGGGCCGCTGCGCCGTGCGGTGCGGTCGGTGCTGGCTGCGGCAAACCCGGCGAACTGGGGCGGGTCTCGGCGTGCGGCGGGTCGGCGACGCTCGGGTGACACGATTGCGGACGCTGCGGTTGTGCCCGAGCCGCCGGTTGAGCTTCCCGAGCCGGTGCAGCTGTTCGACCCTGCCGACGGCGTAGCGGTGCGGATGTGCGGCATCGGCGGCACCGGCGTGGTCACCGTCACGCAGCTGCTGGGCATCGCGGCGATGTTTGACGGGCTGGAGGTGCGCAGCCTCGACCAGATCGGCTTGTCGCAGAAGGCCGGGCCGGTGGTCGGCGACCTGCGGATCGCGCAGGCGGGCAACTCGCCCACGGCGCGTGTCGGCGTCGCGCAAGCCGATCTGCTGCTGGCGTTCGACCAGCTGGTGGCGGCATCGCCGACGGGGTTGGACACCGCCCGCGCCGGTCACACCGTCATCGTGGGTTCGTCAACGCCGACGCCGACCGGCGCGATGATCTCTGAGCCGTCGATTGAGATGCCGTCGGCTGAAGAACTGGGGGCGAAGCTGGCGGCGGTGGCGCGCCCTGGCGGGTGCCACTTCGCGGACGTGCGGGCGGTGACCGAGACGTTGCTGGGTTCGTCGGTGACGGCGAACGTGTTCACGTTGGGTATGGCAACCCAGGCGGGCGGGCTGCCGATCAGCTCGCACTCGATCGAAGAGGCGATCGAGCTAAACGGCGTTGCGGTCGAGGCCAACCTGAAGGCGTTTCGCTGGGGACGAGCGTTTGTGGCGCGTCCGGCTGACGTCGCGGTAGCCGTCGCTGCGGTCGCGCCCCGCACCGCGCAGTCGGGCGGCACGGCAGACGACCAGCGGGACAACCAGCGTGAGGTCAGCCCCCGGGTCGCCGAGCTGGCAGCCGACGACTTCGAGCTGCGCGACCACCTCGCCTTGTTGCATTCAGAGTTGGTCGCGTATGGCTCGCGCACTCTTGCCGAGCGGTGGCTGAACGTTGTGAGCGAGGTGGCCGCCGCCGACCGAGCCGCCAGCTACCCGAGCGCGGCTGGCGCGACCGGAGCTGCTGCCACGAGCGGGCGAGAGAGCTTGGTTGGGCTCGCCGCGGCGGGGCTGTTCAAGTTGATGGCGTACAAAGACGAGTACGAGGTCGCCCGCTTGCTGTGCGACCGCGAGGCGACGCGCCAGGCCGACGAGATGGCGGCGGAGAGCGGCGGCTACGTCGCCTACATGCTGCATCCGCCGCTGCTGCGTGCGCTCGGCATGAAACGCAAGCTCGCGTTGGGTCCAGCTTGGCGCCCGGCGTTCCGGCTGCTCGCCCGCATGAAGGGGCTGCGCGGCACCTGGCTCGACCCCTTCGGCCACACCAAGGTGCGCCGCACCGAGCGAGCCCTCATCACCGAGTTCACCACCGCGCTCTCCACCGCCGCGCACCACCTCGCCGATGCGGCCAGCCTGTCAGCCTCCAGTCAGCCAGCAGCCAGCGACCCAGCCGTGAACGACACGACCAACAGCACCCCGAACGAGGCCGCTATCTCTAGCGCCGCCCATCGCCTCGCCGAAATCGCCCGCGCCCCGGAACTCATCCGCGGCTACGAAGAAATCAAACTCCGCGGCGTCCCCACCTTCCGTGCCGTGCTCGCCGAGACCGACTAAGCCATCGTAGGACGCAGATGAGGAACACGCAGGCACCCGCTGATCGGAGGCTGGGCGCGCGCGAGCGCGTGTCTGACGCTTCGGAAGAGCAATGCCATCAAGACAGAGTCGCAGGCTGTAAGGTGTCAGTAGTGATGCGTTCTACCGGCGATCTCAGCAACGCCCGCGAGGCGGGAGTGAAGGGTTGGTTGACGGCCGCGTCTGATGAGGCTGCGCGGCAGGTACTTGCGGGGGGGGGTCTCGCCAGAGAAGCAAGGGCACATTCCGGGCCGACCATGCTCGGGGACGCGCTAGCGACGACCTAAGTCTCGCCCTCATCACCTTTGCGCCGCTCGTTGTCCACGAGGCGCACCTAACGGCTGGCGCGTCCACTCAACGAGACACCAGCAAGGCAGCGGCACACGCTCGCCGCGAGACAACCGAACTGAGCAGCGTTCGGCCAACGCTGACTACCGCGCTCTGCCACCCGCAGACCGAGCGCCACAAGGTTCTTGCGCCGGTAGCGCCCTCCGACCGAGCCTCCGGATCGACGGCCGCGCCTACGACGCCGCGACGCGACGCGCGCACCGGTCCGACAACGCCGCCGCCCTGCGAAACCTTGTCGCCCGAACGCGAACGCTGGCGTCGGAACCGCGGGTGACCTACCTGATCCAACAGACCCAAACCTGAAAGGCAAACCCTTGACGACTACCGAACGCTGCCGCACCACCGAAGCTGCCAGTCGACCGCCCGCCCGACGACGAGCACGCCACAGTCTGCTCGCCGCAGCCCTCGCAGTGCTGTTCGCTCTCGGCGCAGCCTGCGGCGGTGGTGACGAACTTGACGACGCGATGAACGAAGCGTTGGACGCGACCGAAGCCGCCTTCAAGGCCTATCTCGCGGCCGACTGGCCGCTCGTCGCTCGCGAGACACACCGCGCCGCCGCTGCCTACTACCTCGCCTATGCGCTGCTCGAACTAGAAGGAGATTGCCCTGCTGCTGCCAACGAGTTCCGGTGGGCCGGAGAAGCGATGGCTCAGGTCATTGGGGAAGCGAACGAAGGCGCTGCGGCTGCTGTGGTCGGAAGAACTCCCGAGCAGGACGCACGTCACAACATTGCGAGCGCCGAAGGTCACCTACGGACCGCGGCACGCGAACTAAGTCTCTGCCTGCGTTGACCGACGACCAGATGATCGCCGCGCACCCGAGCCGAGCGTGCGGCGCACGGCCACCCGGCCCTACGACCGAACCCAAACCTGAAAGGCAAACCCAATGACGACCACCGAACCCGACCGCGCTCAACGACCGCGACGCGCGCGGCGCGCCCTGCTCGCAGTCGCAGCCGCCGCCCTGCTTGCCCTCGGTGCAGGCTGCGGCGGTGGTGACGAACTTGACGACGCGGTGACCGAAGCGGCGGACGCAGTGACCGAAGCGGCGGACGCGACCGGCGCGGCCTTCGCGGCCTATTTCGCTGGGGACTGGCCGCTCTTCGCTCGCGAGGCACACCGCGCCAACGCTGCCTACTACCTCGCCGAGGTGCTGCTCGAACGCGCTTGCCCGACCAACGGGGCCAGCCTGATGGGCGCAGCAGGAGACGTAATGACTCAAGTGATTTCCAGCGCTTTGGGCGCTGCGGCTCTAGACGCTGTGATAGTAGCAGAGGCAGGCTTAGAAGATCGCTGGAGTGCCATCGTTCGCGGCGGGGCATACTCCGACCTAGCGCAAGCCGGGGATGACTTGATAGCGGGTTGGGAAAGAGACGAGCTTTGTCTGACGCTGACGAGGGAGAGCGTTCCCCTCTGGTGCAGGACGTGGGCTAACGCGCCGACCGGCGAGCTGACCACGACCGAAATCGACGCGGTTAGCCGCTACTGCGACCGCTAGCCGCGCTGCTGGCCGTTGCGCTCGCCCTGGCAGGCAGCGCCGGTGGCGCCGACCTAGCTGGCCAGACGACGGAACGACGCACGCCGAGACGTCGCAGCGACGCTCGCAACCTTCAACGAGATTGGCGCCCGGGCCGCGCTCGCCCGTGACCTCGACTCGCACGTCGCTCGCACCAACACCCTCGGCCCGGCCGCCGCCGTGCGACCGCGAACCTGGCAACGCGTCGCCGACCACTGGCGCACGTTGCGCAGCCTGTGGCGAACGCGCCGCTTGACCGCCTGGGCGCAGGGCCGTTCCTCGTCGGCGCCTCTAGCTGACACACACATCGCCACGGTGTTCGACACCTGCGCCGGTGTGTCATGTAGGTGAAAGCTCGTCTGCGCTGCAGACGGCTCTTCGCGTGCTTCGGCGACGCGGTTAGCGGGGGGGTTTGGCGCGGCATCAAAGACGTGGCGGGCGCGACGTCCCCGCCTTCCGTGCGGTGCTAGCGGACGGCCGCTGAGAGATTGCACTTGTGCTGGCGGTCGTGCCTGTGCGCGCCTAGATCGGGAGTTGGCTAGCGTAGGGGGAAGTCTGCTGAGCAGGAGGGCCTTCGGATGCGTCGTGTGTTGAAGTTGAGTTGCGGGGGGGGGTTACCGGATTAATTGCGGCTGCGTTCGCGGTTGTTTTCGTGACGACCGCTGGTTCGCAGGTGCTGCCCCCGGGCGTTGACAGCGATTGCGCGGGCCAGGTGCCGGTAGTCGTTGCTTCAGATGAGGCCGCGCAGAGCAATTTGTATTCTTCCGCGACGTTGGCTGGAGTGTTGAACACGAGCTGCATCGTGCTGGCTGGCGCGCGCACCGAGCCGATGAGTGCTGAGCAGGTGGCGCGCCTCGATGCTGCGGCCGCTGCGGGCTGGGTGATGGGCGGTGAGGCTGCGGTGCCTACAGCGAAGATCGCGGGTCGGAACCTGAAACGCCTGGACGGCGTCGATCGTTGGCATACCGCGCGCCTCGCTGGCGCGATTGCCGCGAACCCGGATGGCGACGTCGCCGTGCTGACCGCGGCGACCGCGCCGGTGCCGGATGCACCTGGTGACAGCTCGGTGATCGTCGATGGCTTGGCGGTGCGTTTGCCGCCGGGCCTTGACGCGGACTGCGCGGGTCAAGTGCCGATTGTCGTGGCGGCCGACGCGGCCGCGCAGAGTGACTTGTATTCGGCGGTGACGTTGGCGGGCGTGTTGGATACGACGTGCCTTGTTTTGGCGGGTGCGCGTGGTGTGCCGTTGCCGACCGATGAGTTCGCCCGTCTCGCGGCCGCCAGCGCTGAGGGCTACATCGTGGGCGGCGTCGCGGCGGTGCCGGACCGGAAGGTCGCGGCGTTCACGTTGACGCGCATCGGCGGAGCGGATCGCTGGCAAACGGCTCGGCTGATCGGCGCGACCGCGACCCAGCAGGCAGCCACGAGGCCCCCGCGAGACCCCACGACCACCACCCGCGCCGAGCCTCGCAGCATCGGCGGCGGGAGTTCCAGCCGGTCATCCGGTGGTGGCGGGAGTTCGAGTGGCCGAGTCAGCTCAGGCGGCGACCGCGGCCGCACGTCGGTGCGGGTGCCGTCGGGCCCGTCATCGAGCGGCACGCCGGTTGGCACGACGACCACGACGACCACAACCACGACCACCACCTCGACTTCGACGACCACGACGACGGTGCCTGAATCCACCACCACGAGTTCATCGACGACCACGACGTCTTCGAGCACCACGACGACTACCACGACGACGGTGCCCGATGACGCGTTCGCGCAGGTGTCGGCCGGTGTCACGCATTCGTGCGCGGTGAAGACCGATGGCATGGTCGCGTGCTGGGGCGCAGACCTCAACGGCCAGGCGTCGCCGCCGTCGGTCGGGTCATTCACGCAAGTGTCGGCAGGCGACGCGCACACCTGCGGCGTGAAGCGCGATGGATCGGCTGTCTGTTGGGGCGGCAGTGCTTTCGGGCGGTCGACGCCGCCGTCTGGTGTGTCGTTCACCCAGGTGTCCGCCAACTTTGCTCATTCGTGCGGGGTCACCAGCGACGGGTCCGCTGCCTGCTGGGGACACGATGGTTTCGGTCAGTCGACACCGCCGACGGATGTGCAGTTCACGCATGTATCGGCTGGGTTGCAGCATTCGTGCGGGGTGACAACCGACGGCGCGGTGGCGTGCTGGGGCAGCGACGGCAGCACTCGGGCGTCTCCGCCGACGGGCGTGTCGTTCACGCAGGTATCGGCTGGCGACGAACATTCGTGCGGGGTGACAACCGACGGCACGGTGGCGTGCTGGGGCAACGACGGCGGCGGCCGGTCGATGCCGCCTTCGCTCGAAGTGGGCCTTTCGTTCACCCAGGTGTCCGCGGGCCACGCGCACACGTGCGGCGTGACGTCGGACGGGTCGGTGGCGTGCTGGGGCAGCGATGGGGACGGCCGGTCGACGCCGCCGACGGGCGTGTCGTTCACCCAGGTATCCGCCGGCGGCGCCCACACGTGCGGGGTGACAGCTGACGGCACGCTCGCGTGCTGGGGCGCAGACTCCTCGGGCCAGTCGTCCCCACCCGCCC
>CAYRJD010000028.1:0-2831 GCA_964424585.1 uncultured Acidimicrobiales bacterium
CGGTCGTTCCCAGCCGGTACGAGCTGACGCTGCGGCCAGACCTCGACGGCGGCGTGTTCGGCGGCGACGTTGCGATCGCGGTTGAGGTCGGCGAGCCGACCGACGTGGTGGTGCTGAACGCGGCAGAGCTCGACATCACCAGCGCCACCGTCAGCCAGGGCGACGACGAGCGCACGGCAGCCGTTGAGTTTGACGAACCAAACGAGCGGGTCGCGCTAACGCTGAGCCAGCCCCTCGCGGCGGGTGCCGCAACCATCGCCATGTCGTTCACCGGCATCCTCAACGACAAGCTGCGCGGCTTCTACCGCAGCACCTACGTCGACCCCGACACCGGCGACGACCGCACCATCGCGACAACGCAGTTCGAGTCGACCAACGCCCGCCGAGCGTTCCCGTGCTTCGACGAGCCCGACTTCAAGGCCGTCTTCGCGGTCACGCTCGAGGTCGACGATGGCCTCACCGCCCTCAGCTGCGGCCCGCTCACGTCGACTGAGCGCACGCCCGACGGCCTCATGGCGCACCGCTTCGGCGACACGATGGTGATGTCGACTTACCTGCTGGTGTTCATCGTCGGCGACCTGGTCGCCACCGAGCCGGTCGACGTCGACGGCGTCACGCTGCGCCTGTGGGCGGTGCCGCCCAAGCGTGACCTCTGCGAGTTCGGGCTCGAGGTCGCCGAGTTTTCGCTGCGCTGGCTCAGCGACTACTTCGGCATCCGCTACCCAGCCGACAAGCTCGACCTCGTCGCCATTCCCGACTTCGCGTTCGGCGCGATGGAAAACATGGGCTGCATCACGTTCCGTGAGACGCTGCTGCTGGCGGACACCCAGCGCACGACGCCCGCTGAGATGTCGCGCATCGTCGACGTGGTTGCGCACGAAATCGCGCACATGTGGTTCGGCAACCTCGTCACGATGGACTGGTGGAACGGCATCTGGCTGAAGGAGGCGTTCGCCACGTTCATGCAGATGGCGACCACCGATGCCTATAGCCCGCAGTGGCGGCGGTGGGACGAGTTCAGCCTCGAACGAGGCGCGGCGCTCGACGTCGACTCGCTGCGCTCGACCCGACCCATCGAATACGAGGTGACGTCGCCCGCGGACGCCGAGGGCATGTACGACCTGCTCACGTACGAGAAGGGCGCGGCGGTCGTGCGCATGCTCGAGCAGTTCCTCACGCCGCAGCGCTTTCGTGACGGCGTGCGGAGCTACCTGCGCCGCCACAGCTACGGCAACGTCACCACGACCGACTTGTGGGACGCGCTGGAGGCTTCCGCAGGCGAGCCGGTTCGCGCGATGGCCGACAGCTGGATCTTCCAAGGCGGATACCCGCTGGTGAGCGTCGCCGTCGACCGCGACGGTTCGCTCGTGCTGACGCAGAAGCGGTTCGGTTACGGCGACACAGCGGGCGGGCCGGTGGCGAGCGTGACGTCGGGGCCGCTGGGGGAGCGATGGCGCGTGCCGGTGATTTTGCGGGCGTGCGTCGCGGCAGGGTCTGGCGAGGCGCGCACCGTCGAGCACCGCGTGCTGCTGGAGAGCGAGACGACGACGGTGACGCTGGCAGAGCTGACGTCGGGCGAAGCGACCGGCGAGCTGTCGGCAGGCGGCGCGTCTGATGGCGCGGACGTCGGCGCGCACGTCGAGTGGGTGACCGCGAACGCCAGCGGCCACGGCTACTACCGGGTGCGGTACGACGGCGAGCTGCTGGAGGCGCTGGTCGGGCAGGCGTTCGACACGCTCGCGCCGATCGAGCGTTACGCGCTGGTCGACGACACCTACGCGGCAGTGCTGGCGGGCGAGACGCCGGCGAGCGACTTTCTCCGCTTGGTCGTCGGACTGGTCAACGAAACCGACCTGCGGGTGTGGCAGCGCATGATCGGCGGCCTCGCCGGCTTGCGTCACGCCGCGGCGGCCGACGGCCGCGCCGCGCTGGCGAAGCTGATACGAGACCTCTGCGGCACCGCGCTCGGCGTGCTGGGGCGCGAGCCGGTCGACGGCGAGAGCGACCTCGACCGCGAGCTGCGCGCCACGCTGGTCGGCGCCGCGGGCGTTCAGGGCCGAGACGGCGGGCTGCTCACTTTCGCGCGTGAGTGGTTCTCGCTGACCCACGACGTGCACGCGGCGGTCGAGCCTGGCGACGCCGAGGGCGAGGAGCGCCGCGCCGCGGCGCTGGAGCGTTACGAGCCGCAGCTCGGCATGGCCGCGGTGTCGGTCGTCGCGGCGCTCGGCGGCACCGCCGACGACTACGAAACCATCCTGCGCCTCCACAACGAGGCCGAGACGCCGCAAGCTAAGCACAGCTTCTTGTGGGCGTTGTGCAGCTTCGAAGACGAGGCGCTGTTCGAGCGAACGCTCACGCTCGCCCGCACCGAGGTGCGCACCCAAGATGCGCCGTATCTGCTGTCGACCGCGCTGAGCCACGGCACGCTCGGCGGCGTCGCGTGGCGCATGATGCGTGAGCGCTGGGACGAGATGTGCGAGAAGTTTCCGCAGAACGCTATCGCCCGCATGGTCGGCGGCGTGCGGGCGCTGAGCACCCGCGAGCTGGCCGAGGATGTTGACGCGTTCTTGTCGGCTCATCCGGTGCCTCAAGGCGAGCTGATCGTGGCGCAGCACGTTGAGAAGATGTGGGTCAACGTGGGCTTGCGCGAGCGCGAGGGCGCTGGCCTCGCTGACGCTGTGCGAGCGCTCTGACGCGCCGCGGCGATGTTCGGCAAGCCCGCTAAGCCTCGCGGCCCCGACTACGACATCTACGCGGGGCTCATCTCGCTCATCATCGTCGCCGCGCTGATGGCGGCGGTCGTCTGGTGGGCGCTCTCCACGTTGGACTAA
>CAYRJD010000029.1:0-18934 GCA_964424585.1 uncultured Acidimicrobiales bacterium
CGCCAGTGGACGTACTCTTCGATGGCAGCTTCGGTTACGGCCACGTGGTCGACCAGGTCGCTTGGTGCCACGCCGAGCGCGTTTCGTCGTTCAGCGACGTTTGGTAGCTCACGCAAATCCGCCATGCTGATCTGTCTGGCGCCCTTCGTGCCGTTGCACTGGCGACAGAGCAGCGACTTGTTGTGAATGCCGTGCGACCCGCCAGCTGACTGGGGCAGCACGTGGTCTAGATCGAAGTAAGCGTCGTCTTCCATCACCTCACCGTCGCTGTCACGCACGCAGAACCCGCAGGCCCAGCAGGCGTAGCGAGACAGGCGAGCCAACACGCTCTTTTGAACACGCTCGGGCATTGTTGGGCTGGGGCGCTTGAAGGTGAGGTTGTCGTCGAGCGGTGGTGGCACCGGCACTGGCGGGCTGTCGGTGGTGCGGTCAGGCAGATCGTTCGGGCCGAGCACCCGAACGCGGTCAAAATCGAGCGGGGCACGAACGGCCGCATCTCGCAGGTCGAGCCGCGGTTCCCACTCCTTGCTGAACTGTCGCTTGATCACGGTCATCGCACGTGGTGAAATATCGCACGCCACCCAACGGCGGCCGAGCAGCTCAGCTGCCACCGGGACGTACGCGCAGCCTGCGTACGGGTCGAACACCAAGTCATCTTCGTTGGATGAAGCCGCGATGATGCGCTCTGCCAACGCCACTGGCTTTTGTGTGGGGTACCCGGTTTTCTCTCTGGAAAAACTCTTGATCATGATCGAGTCGAGCACATCGCCATCGTGACAGTTCCAAGTGTCTTCAATTGGAATTCCTTTGCCAGATGGCGCACTACCGTCGCGCCGTGTGTAGTCCTCTGGATAAGGGATGTACTCTTTGTTGAAGTGCTTCGCAGCTGCGTCTGACTTGAGGTAGTAGAGAATCGTGTCGTGATTGCGTATCCACCCGCGCCTTTGCGTCTTGAAGCCAGACACCCAACCGATTCGCCAGACGATTTCGTTGCGCAGCTGCTTCGCGCCGAAGATGGCGTCGAGCAGCAGGCGCAGGTAAGAGTTGGCGGTGTAGTCGCAGTGGAGATACAGCGAGCCGGTTGACTTGAGCACGCGGTGCATCTCAACTAGCCGCACAGCCATGAACGTGAGGTAGGCGGCCAGCGAGGTCGCTCCTCGGTGGGCAGGTGCTTCGTGAATGTGACGGGTAGCCGCGATCACCGCGTGTGCCGCCGGGTGCTGATCGCGGAGCGTCTCGAACCACTCTTCGTGAACGTCGCCCTCCCACGTCCAGATGTCTTCGTACTGCGCGTCTTCGCCGTTGGGCGGCCAGTCGATGTCGTTGGCCTCGGCTTGCGACCTGCTGCGAATGCCCCACTCGCTCAACTGCCGCTTCTCGGCCTCCAGCTCGTCCATCGTCAACGCCGGCCGCAGCTTGCCGATGAACGTGTCACGCTTGCCGAACGGCGGATCGGTGACGATCAGGTCGACCGACTCGTCGTCTATCGCTCGCAGCAGCAACAAGTTGTCGACGATGAACAGACACCGGTCGAGCCGCTGGCCGTCGGCGGTGGGGGTAGTCGCCTGTGCTCGAGCCGAAGTCATGAGCGCAAATGTAGGGCAGGGGTGGGACAGGTGGCCGTCAAGTGAGAGCGGCTTCGAGGCGGCAGGCGAGGCCGTCGTAGTCGAAGTCGGCCGCGGCCCGGGCGCGGGCGGCCGCACCCATCTGCTTGCGGCGGTCGGGGTTGGCGAGCAGCGCATCCAGAGCCGCAGCGACGGCTGACACGTCGCTCGGGGCATCGACCACCAGGCCGGTTTCGGCGTGGGCGACCGCTTCGTGGCTGCCCCCCGACCGACCGGCGACGGCCGGCACGGCGGCGGCGGCGGCTTCGAGGAAGACGATGCCGAACCCCTCTTGCTCGAGCCTGCCCCACCTGTCGCGACACAGCATCGCGAACACGTCCGCCATGCCGACGAACGCGGGCACGTCGTCGTCGCGCAGCTCACCCACGAGCGTGACGGGGCTGCCAGTGGTCGTGGCGCCCGAGGGCGCGACGGCAGGCGACACCTGTTGCGCGAGTCGGGCCAAGCGCTTCCGGTCACGTCCCGCCCCAGCAATCGCCAAGCGCAAGTCGTTGTCGCGCTCGCGCTGCTGGTCGTCGCGCAGCTGGCCCACCGCGCGGATCAACACGTCGAACCCCTTGCGAGGCACCAACCGGCTCAAGCCCACCACCAGCGGCACATCCGGCTCAAAGCCGTAACGCCGCCGAGCCGCCGCACGTTCGTCACAAGACAGCGGCACGAACCGCTTCGAGTCGACGCCCGGCGGCACCACCACCGTCGGCAGGCTCACCTCAGCGCAGCGCGCCGCGGCGTCGGCGACGTACTCCCCCGCGGCGACAATCACCTCCGCGCCGACCAGCACCCGACGCAGCAGCGCCTTCGTGCCAACCACGCTGGCAGGCATCGCCACCTCCGCTCCGTGCAGCACCAACCCGTACGGCAGCCCGACGCGCGGCCCCAGCGCCCCGACCGGCAACGCCGGATCGAACATCACCAGCTCTGCACCGAACTCGCGAGCCAACACCCGCACCCGCCGCAGCAACCCCGGGTGCGGCAGCAACGCCCGGTTGCGATCTCGCACGATGCGATACGCCTGCTGCGCATCAAACGCCGCCGCGCCCGGATGCGGCGTGGTGAGCACGCACAGCCGCTCGGGCGACAAGCGCCGAAACAGCTCCCACAGATAGCTCTGAATGCCGCCGATCTTCGGCGGGTAATCGTTGGTGACCAGCAGCGTGCGCTTCACTGGCGCATCAAAGCTGCTCGCACCGACACCGTTCGCAGCGAACCGGCTCGCACCGGCACGTGAGCCTCAAGCTCGGCTTGAACCAAGCCGTCTGGGTCGTCAGGGCAACCGGCGCCAGCAGCGACGTCGGCACCCAGCGCGTCGTCGAGGCCGAGGCGTCGCGCCGCCCAAACCGCGTGCGCCCGCACGATCGGCGAGACCGACCGCAACGACCGACGCACCGCGTCGACGACCGACGAGTCGCGCGGGTCGCCGACGTTGGCGAGCACCACCAGCGCGTTGCGTCGCAAGAAAGAGGGCCTGCGGCGCGGCACGAACCAGTGGCCGAACTGGGCCATCAGCTCGTCGTCGCTCGCACGCAGCATCGCCACCAGATCGACGGTGCCGCTGGAGTTGCGGCCGGCGGTCGCGGGAGGGTCGGCAAGAGGGCCAGGCGCAACAAGAGGGTTGGCCGAGGCGTTGATGGGGCAAGACGTCTGGCACGCGTCGCACCCGTACAGACGCTCGCCCAGCGCGACCCGCCAGCGTCGAGGAAACACGCCGTCGTCTTGGAGCAGCCACGCCAAGCACCGGCGCGCGTCGAGCGTGGCGCGCCCTTGAGCGTCGGCGCCTAGCGCGCCGGTCGGACACGCGTCGACGCAAGCACGACAGCTGCCGCAGCCGGCAGGTTCGCCGACGGAAGGCCCAGCCCCAGCGGGCTCGGCGACGACGGGCACAGAGGCACCCAACCCCAGCTCGGCGAACGGCGCGGTGGTCACCACGCTGCCGATCAGCGTGAAACTGCCGAGCGAGCGGTTCAGCAGCATCGTGTTGCGTCCGTGCCACCCGAGCCCCGCTCGGTGAGCGACCGCTCGGTCGACCAGCCGGTTGTCGTCCATCACCACCACCGCGTCGTAGCCGGCGGCGCGCAGCAGCGCGGCCAGATCGTCTAGCGAATCGGCGAGCGTCGAGTAGCGCCCGCCCCGGCCGCTCAGCCGCTCGTCAACAGATGAGACGCCGGGCCCGCTCGCGTGCACGTCGCTCGGCCCGCTACCACCCACCCGGCCCGGCCCGCTGACCACGTAGCTCGCGACCACACCGGTATTCGCGCCCATACGGGAGAGCGAAGCGGGGCTGGAGGAGGAAGCACCGGCCGGCGAAGCGGAGCCAGACGACGCAGCAGAGAGCGAAGCGACAGGTGGCGGCGCATACGGCCACAGCGCCACCACCACGCTCGCCGCGCCGTCGAGCAGCCGCGCCGGTGAGGTCGAACGCGCCGTGTTCCCGAACGTGAAGATCATGTTCGCCGTCAGACCCGCCTCGACCCAGCTGTCGATCTGCGAGCGCGCCGACGCCAGCGGCTCAACGCTCGTCACCCCCAGCGCGCCCACGCCCAACGTCGCAGCCCGCGCAGCCAGCACCTCCCACAGCTCGCGCACGCGCGCTACGTCCGCGTCTACGTGCGCACCGTCGCCAGCCGTCAAACTCACGCCCACAGGTTGCCCGCACAGGCGCCCGCACCAATGGCCAGCACCGCACCCGCTACCTTTTTGCGGCAGCTACGTGCTCGACGGAGCGAAAGCCTCGCCGGCCACCCAGCCCCCCAACTGATCGCTGGCGGTGTTCCCTCACGGTGTTCTCTGACTCACACGACGTCTGGGTAGGCCACCGCTACGGCCCCTATGAGATCGTCGAGCTGCTCGGCAAGGGCACCGTCGCCAACGTCTACCGCGCGCAAACCCGCTCGGGCGAACAAGTCGCGCTCAAGGTGCTGACGCCGTTCGCCGAGTCACGTGCAGCCGTCCGCAGCCTCTTCGAGCAGGAATACGAGCTGATGGCTCGCCTCGACCACCCGAACGTGCTGCGCGTCTACACCGCTGGCGTCATCGGCGGCGCCCACTACATCGAGATGGAGCTGATCGAAGGCGACACTCTGTGGAGCGGGGTGCAGGGCCGCAACCCGCCCGACATCGCCGCCAAGATCGCGGCCGTCCAGCAGGTCTGCTCGGCGCTCGACCACGTCCACGCGAAGCGCGTCGTTCACCGCGACGTCAAGCCCGCCAACGTGCTGGCCGACGGCGACCGGGCCGTGCTGTTCGACTTCGGCCTCGCGTTCGACTCAGACGGCCCGCCCGCCGACGAAGGCCGGGTCTTCGGCTCGCCCCTGTTTCTCTCGCCCGAGCAAGCGCTCGCGCAGCCGGTCACCGGACGCTCAGACATCTACAGCCTCGGCGTCACCCTCTACGTGCTCGCCGCCGGCACGCTGCCGTTCGCGGGCGAACGCAACCAGCTGCTCCACGACCACGTCAACACCCCGCCGCCCGACGTGCGCAGCCACGGCGTCAGCGACGAGCTGGCAGTTGTCATAGAAAGAGCGATGGCCAAGAACCCAAACGACCGCTACGCGTCGGGCGCCGACATGGCGGCCGCGCTCGCCATGATTGACACCACCCAAGCCGCTGCGCCCGAGCGCCGGAGCCTGCTGCGCCGCCTCGTCGGACGCGGTTGAGCGCGCCCGTTAGCGGGTTCGAGCCGTCCGCCCACTAGAAACTGCCAAAGTGATTGCCGAAGCGCTAGCCAACAAGCGCATTGCGGTCACCGGTGCCACCGGGTTCGTCGGCACCGCGCTGATCGAACGCCTGCTGCGCACGGTGGCCGACTGCGAGCTCGTCGTGCTCGTGCGACCGGGGCGCCGCGCCAGCGCCCAACGCCGGTTCGACCGCGAGGTGCTGCGCAACGACGCGTTCGACGCGCTGCGCGCGTTGTGGGGCGACAGCTTCGACGACACCTGCGCGCGGCGCGTCACCGTCGTCGAAGGCGACATCGGCGTCGAGGGCCTCGGCCTCGATGAAGCGAGCGCCGCCGCGTTCACCTCCTGCGACGTCATCATCCACGCTGCCGCGACGGTCAGCTTCGACAGCCCGCTCGACGCGTCGATCAACATCAACCTGCTCGGCCCCAACCGCGTTCTCGCGGCCTGCCGAGCGGCCGGCACCGCGCCCCACCTCGTCGCGGTGTCGACCTGCTACGTCGCAGGCAACCGGCGCGGCTTCGCGGGCGAAGAGCTGCTGACGCAAGGGCCGTTTCACCTGGCCGTCGACTGGCGCGCCGAAGTCAAAGCCGCCGAGCGCGTTCGCGCCGACGCGGACGCAGCCAGCCGCACGCCGTCCAAGCTCAAAGACCTCCGCAAAGAAGCCAGAGCCCAACTCGGCCCCGCTGGCCTCCCGATGCTCGCCGCCAAAACCGAGCAGCTGCGCATCGAATGGCTCGATAACCAGATGGTCGAGTTCGGACGCAGCCGCGCCGCCTCGCTCGGCTGGCCCGACGTCTACACCTACTCGAAGGCGCTGGGCGAACAAGCGCTGGTCGAGCTGGCCGGCGACATACCCATCTCCATCGTGCGGCCGTCGATCATCGAATCCGCGCTCAAAGAACCCGCCGAGGGCTGGATCAGAGGCTTCCGCATGGCCGAGCCGCTCATCATCAGCTTCGCCAAGGGCGAGCTCGACACGTTCCCCGGCTACCCCGAAGGCGTCATCGACGTCATCCCGGTCGACATGGTCGCCGCCGCGATCATCGCGGTCGCGGCGCAGGGCCCGCCTACCGCACCCGAGGTCTTTCAGGTCGCGTCGGGCAACGTCAACCCGCTGCGCTTCGACGTGCTGGTGCGCTGCGTGATGAGCTACTTCCGTGACAACCCCGTCTACGACCAAAAGGGTCACCCCACGAGTACCACCTCGTGGAACTACGCCGGCAGCGTCGAGCTGACCGACAAGCTCGACCGCGCGCTGGGGTTGCTGCGGCGCGCCGAGAACTTCGTGTCGCACCTGCCGATGAGAGGAAAGGGCCGCCTCGCGCTCAAGCTGCACGACCGGTGCGAGCAGCTCGCGCAGCTCGTGGAATACACGCAGCTCTACGGCGCCTACGGACGCTGCGAAGCGCTCTACGGCATCGACCGCACGCTCGCGCTCTTTAGCCAGCTGCCTGCAGCCGACCGCTCGGCGTTCAACTTCGACCCGCGCAGCATCGACTGGCCCACCTACATCACCGGCACGCACCTGCCGTCGGTGGTCGTTCAGTCGCGGGTCAAGACGACGCGCCAAGCGCGCGGCGGCCGCTCGCGCGACGACCGGCTGCGCGCCGCGGTGCTCGACGAAGAGCGTCACTTCGCGGCGTTCGATTTAGAGAACACGCTCATCGCCAGCAACGTCGTCGAGAGCTACGCCTGGCTCGCGACCAGGCGCCTCACCACGCCGCAGCGGGTTCGCTTCGCTCTGCGCACCGCCGCCGAGGCACCCGACCTGTGGCGCCGCGACCGCGTCGACCGCACCGATTTCTTGCGCCACTTCTACCGCCGCTACGCGGACGCACCGGTGAGTCAGCTCGACGACGACGCGGTCGAGATGCTGAGCCACCTCATCCTCACCAAGTCGTTTCCGGCCGGGCTGCGCCGCGTGCGAGCGCACCGCGCCGCGGGGCATCGCACCGTGCTGATCACCGGCGCGCTCGAGCTGGCGGTCGCCCCGCTGGCCCCGCTCTTCGACGACGTGATCGCCACCCGCATCAGCGCCGCCGACGGCCGCTACACCGGCCAGGTGGTAGACGTGCCGCCGACCGGCGAGATGCGCGCGCAGCTGATGGTCGAGTGGGCCAAAGAGCGCGGCCTCGATGCCAGCCAGGGTGTCGCATACGCCGATGCCGCCTCAGACTTGCCGATGCTCGAAGCCGTCGGATACCCGGTCGCGGTCAACCCCGAAGCTCGGCTCACCACCATCGCGCAGCGGCGCGGCTGGCTGTGCGAGCAGTGGGAGCAGGTGCGCGGCGCGCCGAAGCCGCTGCTGCCATTCGCGCCGCGCGAGCGCGCCACGCTCGCACCCGTGGGGCACGTGCGGGTCGCCGCGTGACCGCCCGAGGAGGAATCCCCAGACGAGGCCTCGTGCTGGAGGTCGAACGCTCGACACCGCCGATCCTGTTTCACCACGGCGAGAGCTTTCGGCTGCACAAGCTGCCGGTGGGGGCGCGGGTCGTCTACCCGAACGAACCGCTCGACGGCCTCGACGACGTCGACGCGGCGATCGCGGATGCGCTCGCCAACCCCCTGGGCGACGCGCAGCCGCTCACGTCGCACATGCGCGCCGACATGAAGCTGACCATCGCGTTCGACGACGTGTCGCTGCCGCTGCCGCCGATGGCAGCGCCCGACATTCGCAGCCGCATCATCGAAGCGGTGCTCGAGGTAGCCGCTGCGGCCGGCGTCGACGACGTTCACCTCATCGCGGCGCTCGCGCTCCACCGCCGCATGACCGAAGCCGAGCTGCGCCACGCCGTCGGCGACCGCGTCTACGACTCGTTCGCCCCGACCGGCCAGCTGTACAACTTCGACGCCGAAGACCCCGACGCGCTGACGCACCTCGGCACCACCGACGCCGGCGAAGAGGTCGTGATCTCAAAGCGAGCCGCGCAAAGCGACTTGCTCGTCTACGTCAACATCAACCTCGTGTCGATGGACGGCGGTCACAAGAGCGTCGCTACGGGCCTTTCCGGCTACACCGCGCTGCGTCACCACCACAACGTGGGTACGATGCTGCGGTCGACCTCGTTCATGGACCCGTCCGCGAGCGAGCTGCACACCCGCAACTGGCGGCAAGGTCGCCTGCTGGCCGAGGCAGGCGTGAAGGTCTTCCAGATCGAGACGACGCTCAACACCAACACGTTTCCCAAACCGTACGACTTCCTCCAGCGTCGCGAGTGGGAGATGACCCCCCGCGACCGGGCGATGCTCGTCGGCACGAAGGCCGCGCTCGACCTGATGGGTCGCCGTCAAGCTCGCAAAATCATGCACTCGCTGCGAGCGCCGTATGAGGTCACTTCAGTCCAAGCGGGCGAGGTCGAAGCGGTGCATGCGCGAACGCTCAAGCACGTCTACCGCCAGCAGCTCGTGCCGGTAGAGGGCCAAGCCGACGTGCTGACGATGGGGCTGCCCTACATCTGCCCCTACAACGTCAACTCGATCATGAACCCGATCTTGGTGGCGTGCTTGGGGCTGGGCTACTTCTTCAACCTCTATCGCAACAAGCCGTTGGTGCGAGAAGGCGGCGTGGTGATCATGAGCCACCCGACGCCGTGGGAGTTTCACCCCGTGCACCATCCGAGCTACATCGACTTCTTCGAGGAGGTGCTGGCCGACACGACCGACCCCGCCGAGATCGAGAAGACGTACGAGCAGCGCTACGCGCACGACGAGTGGTACATCCACCTCTACCGCACGTCGTACGCGTATCACGGGGTGCACCCCTTCTACATGTGGTATTGGTGCGCGCATGCGCTCAACCATCTGGGCGGCGTGATCGTCGTGGGCGGCGAACCGAAAGCGGTGCGGCGTTTGGGGTTCCGCAGCGCGTCGACGCTGAACGACGCGCTCGAAATGGCGACCGACGTGGTGGGGGTCGACCCTTCCATCACGCACATCCACAACCCGCCGCTGCTGATGGCGGAGGTGACGTAGCGATGCGCGCGCTTCGCAAGGCGCTCGACGGGCTCGAGTTTCCGTTTCGGGCAGCACCCGTGCCGCAAGGCGAGCCGCAGCCCCCCGCGAAGGTGGGCGCCGACTACGACACGAAGTGGGCACGACGCCTGCCCGCGAGGGTGGTGCGCCGCGTCGCGCGCGACCTCATCGGCAAGCCGGTCGTCCGCTACTACGCGCAGCCGACCATCAAGGGGCTTGACCGGCTGAGCACCCTCGACGGGCCCGCCGTCTTCGCCGCCAACCATCAGAGCCACGCAGACACCGCGGTGATGATCACGTCTATTCCCGAGCCGTGGTGCAACCGGCTGATCGTCGCCGCAGCCGCCGACTACTTCTTCGCCAACCGCGCGAGCTCGGCGATCTCCGCGCTGTTCGTCGGTGCGATCCCCATCGAGCGCACGTCGATCAACCGTCGCACGATCGACACGGCGGTCGGATTGTTGCGCAGCGGCTGGAGCATGGTGCTGTACCCCGAGGGCGGACGCTCGCCCGACGGGTGGGGGCAGACGTTTCGTCCGGGCGCGGCGTACCTGGCGCGCCAGGCGGGCGTGCCGGTCGTGCCGGTTCACATTCGAGGCACGTTCGAGATTCTCCGCAAGGGACGGGCGTGGCCCAAGCGCGCTCGCTCGGTGGTCAACTTCGGCAAGCCGCTGACCTTCGAGCCCGACGACAACAACCGCCGGTTCACTCAAAAGATGCAAACCGCGGTCGACGCGCTGGCCGACGAAACTCGCTCGGGCAACTGGTTCGAGGTGCGCCGCCGTCAGCACGCCGGCGACAGCCCGCAAACGACCGGCCCCGAGGCTGCGCCGTGGCGCCGCCGGTGGGCGTTGACCGACGAGGGCATCACGGGCACCCGCAACACGACGACCCGCAACGCAGCAAAAGGCTCGTCGCGCAAGCGCTGGCCGAACGTCTAGCTGGCTCACACCCCCGCAGCCCTAGGCTGCTATAGCAGATTCGGCTGGTGCCCCCGATAGCGTGCGGGTTCGTGGGATCACGACACCTAGACGCCGACGAAGTCGGCAAGTTCGCATTCAAGGTTTGGCAATACAAACAAGGCGAGATGGTGTCGCTGCTGTTGCACCTGGGCGACCAGCTCGGGCTGTTCGCCACGCTGACGCGCACCGCGGCCGCCAACGGCGGGCTCGCGACGCCAGCCGACGTCGCGGCCGCTAGCCAGCTCAACGAGCGCCTGGTTACCGAGTGGCTGAAGGGCGTCGCGGCCGCCGGGTTGATCGATTACGAGGACGGCGCGTTCGGGCTGTCGCCCGAAGCCGAGGCGCTGCTGGTCGACGAAGAAGACTCGATCTTGTTTGCGATGGGCGCGTTCAGAGGAGGGTTTGAGCCGTCGATCGTCGACCTGATTTGCGAGTCGTTCCGCACCGGCATCGGCATCACCTATGAGCAGCAGGGCCCGCGCGCAGCCGCTGGGCTGGCGCGCACCACCGGTCCGTTCAGCCGTCAAAAGCTGACGTCGGTGATCTTGCCCGCGCTCGACGGCGTGGTGCCCAAGCTCGCTGCTGGTGGGTCGGTGCTCGACGTCGGCTGCGGCGCGGGCGTGTCGAGCTGCCTGATCGCGCAGGCCTGGCCTGCTGCGTGCGTGGTGGGCTACGACCCCTCACCCACGGCCATCGCTCAGGCGAACGAGCGCGCCGACGACCTCGGCATCACCAGCGCGACGTTCGTCGAAGCACCGGCCGACGCGGTGCCGGCAGGCGGCGACTTCGACCTCGCCATCACGTTCGACTGCCTCCACGACATGCCCCGTCCCGACGTCGCGCTCGCCGCCATCCGCGCGGCGCTCGCCGACGACGGCACGCTGTTGGTGAAAGACATCCGCTCGCGCGGCGATTTCGACGCCGACCGACGCAACCCGCTGCTGGCGATGTTCTACGGCTTCTCGGTGACGTCGTGCTTGCAGTCCGCGATGAGCGAGCCCGACGGCATGGCGCTCGGCACGCTCGGTCTCTACCCCGAGGTTGCCCGCCACCTCACGAGCGAGGCGGGTTTCAGCCGGTTCGCCGAACACGACTTCGAAGACGCCGCCAACCTCTACTACGAAGTTCGTCCCTAGCCCTCAACCCTCTCCCCCAAATTCAGAACAGGAGCATTCAGATGACAGTTCACGCGAGCACCCCGATCGAGCTGATCGGCGAGGTCTACGACCGCTTGCCCGCAGCGGTGGCGCGCGGTCGCGAGCGACTGGGACGCGCGCTGACGCTGTCGGAGAAGATTCTCGTCGCGCACCTAGACGACGAAACTCAACCCACCGAGCGGGGCGTCAGCTACGTCGACCTGCGGGTCGACCGCGTGGCGATGCAAGACGCGACCGCGCAGATGGCGTGGCTGCAGTTCATGACCGCCGGCCTCGAGCGGGTCGCCGTGCCGACGACGACGCACTGCGACCACCTGATCACCGCGCGCACCGATGGCCGCACCGACCTGGCGACCGCCGAGTCGGCCAACGGCGAGGTCTACGACTTTCTCGAAAGCGTCAGCGCTCGCTACGGCGCAGGATTTTGGAAGCCAGGCAGCGGCATCATCCACCAGGTCGTGCTTGAGCAGTACGCGTTCCCCGGCGGGATGATGATCGGCACCGACAGCCACACGCCCAACGCGGGTGGGTTGGCGATGGTGGCGATCGGCGTGGGCGGCGCCGATGCGGTTGACGTGATGACCGGCAACGCGTGGAACGTGCGCTGGCCGAAGATGATCGGCGTGCGGCTGACTGGCCAGCTGAGCGGCTGGGCGTCGCCGAAAGACGTCATCCTCAAGGTCGCCGAGATCTTGACCGTCAAGGGCGGCACCGGCGCCATCGTCGAATACTTCGGGCCGGGCGCTGCGACGTTGAGCTGCACCGGCAAGGCGACCATCTGCAACATGGGTGCCGAGATCGGTGCCACCACGTCGCTGTTCGGCTACGACTGGGCGATGGCTCGCTACCTGAGGGCGACCGACCGAGCCGCCGTCGCCGACGCAGCGAACCGCGTCGCCGCCGAGCTGACCGCAGACCGAGAGGTGGTCGCCGACCCGCACTCGTTCTACGACCAGGTCATCGACGTCGACTTGAGCGCGCTGGGTCCGCGCATCAACGGGCCGCACACGCCCGACTTGGCTCGCGAGGTCAACCAGCTGGGCGACGAGGCGCGGCGCGAGGGCTGGCCCACCGACATTTCCGCCGCGCTCATCGGCAGCTGCACCAACTCGAGCTACGAAGACATCACCCGCGCCGCGAGCATCGCTCGCCAGGCTGCCGCCGCCGGACTGACAGCGAAGACGCAGCTGATGGTGACGCCGGGCTCTGAGCAGATTCGCGCGACCATCGAGCGCGACGGGCTGCTCGCCGATTTCGAGCAGCTGGGCGCGGTGGTGCTGGCGAACGCGTGCGGGCCCTGCATCGGCCAGTGGGATCGCAGCGACGACCCGGACTACGCGCAAGGGCAGCCGAACGTCATCGTCACCAGCTACAACCGCAACTTCCCGAAGCGCAACGACGGCGACCCTGCGACGCTCGCGTTCGTCGCGTCGCCCGAGACGGTGATGGCGCTGGCGCTCGCCGGCACGCTCGACTTCGACCCCGTCAGCGGTTCGCTGAGCGCGCCAGACGGCACCGAGGTGCGGCTGGCTGCGCCGCAAGGCATCGAGCTGCCGCCACGCGGATTTGAGGGTGGCGAGTCGGGTTTCGTCGCGCCGCCAGCCGACGGCTCAGCCGTGAGCGTCGTGGTGCGGCCCGATTCTGATCGCTTGGCGGTGCTGGCGCCGTTCCCTGCCTGGAACGGCGACGACTACGAGAGCCTCGTCGTGCTCGTGAAGGCGAAGGGCAAGTTCACCACCGACCACATCTCGATGGCAGGGCCGTGGCTGCGCTATCGCGGTCATCTCGAGAACATTTCGGGCAACCTGTATTTGGGCGCGGTGAACGCGTTCGACGGCTACGAGGTCGGCTGCGGGAAGAACCAGCTGACCGGCGCGACGCAGCAGCTTCCCGACATCGCCCAGCACTACCACCGCGAGGGTGTCGGCTGGGTGGTGATCGGCGATGAGAACATGGGCGAGGGGTCGAGCCGCGAGCACGCGGCGATGGAGCCGCGCTACCGGGGAGGGCTGGTCGCCATCGCTCGGTCGTTCGCACGCATACACGAGACGAACCTGAAAAAGCAAGGCATGCTGGCGCTGACGTTCGCCGACCCCGCCGACTACGACCGCATCGGCGAAGACGACCGCATCGCGGTGCGCGGGCTGGCGGGCCTCGCGCCGAACGTGCCGGTGACCGTCGAGGTCAGCCCGGGCGACGGCGCGACGTGGTCGTTTGAGGCAAACCACACGATGAGCGCGGACCAAATCGAGTGGTTCAAGGCCGGCTCTGCGCTGAACGTGATTCGCGCGACGCCCGGCCAGGGCGTGCCTTCCGCGACGCCCGATCAGGGCGTGCCAAAGGACACGTCAACGTCAACGCCGACGTCTGACTTCAGCGACGCGCCGAAGCCAGCCCCCGAGTTTCCGAACGTCCGAACAATCGACGTGCCCAAGGGTCGCATTCCCGACGAAGTGCTGTTCGACTTGCTGCGGGCGGCAGCCGAGGTCAACGGCAACGACGGCAAGCTGTCGGGCAACAAATACGAAGCGGTCGCCGACACGCAGCGGTTCCGCAACTGGCCGACCCGTCAGACGTTCGCGCTGCGTTTTGGTTCGTGGAACGAGGCGTGCGCCAAGGCGGGGCTGTCGCCGCACAAGCCGTGGCGCAGCAACTACGTCCGCAAGCACACCGAAGAGACCTGCTGGGAGTGGGTCGACCGCTTCTTGTCGTCGGGGCACGGTCACACGTTCGCCCACCTAGATGAATGGCTGCGTGAACAGCCAGGCTCGCCGTCATCCGCGACGGTGCGCATCAGGCTGGGCAAGTGGAAGGACGTGCGCGACGAGTGGGAGCAGCGCAGATCGTCCAACGACCCAAGCGCCTACAGCTCGGTCGGCAACGAGCCGGCTACGGCGCCTCCACCCCGTCAACCTTGGGAATCAGCCGAGCCACAGACGCCCTGACCACGCCGCGCGCGGCGCTCAGCGCGCTCGACTGCATCCCGCGTCGGCGCGTCGCCAGCCCGACCCGTCGCAGCGGAAACTCGTCAACGTTCAGCACGTTCCACTTGCCCCGCGGCGCCCACTCGGGTATCGACGTGATCGGCACCACCGCCGGGCCGTAGCCCTGAAACGCGAGCGTCGCGGTCAGCCGCATTCCGTCGAGCTGCGCGAGCGACTTGAGTTCGATGCCCGCCTTGGCAGCCACTCCGTCGATGAGGCGCCGCAAGATTGACGTGGGCTGGCCCATTAGCAGCTCGTGGCTCGCGAGTTCGGCGAGTTTCACCTTTCGGTCGCCCTTGGCTGCGAGCGGGTGGTCGCTCGGGGTGATCACGACGAGCTGCTCGTTCCACAGCGGCGCGGTGACCACGTCGTCGTCTTCAACGGGCAGGTTGAGCACCGCCAGATCGATGGCGCCCGACACCAGCATTCCCACGAGCGCAGTGCTGGTGGCTTCGGTGACCAGCACGTCGACGGCCGAATAGCTGCGTTCGAGCTCGTCGAGCACCTCCGGCAACAACCATCGGCCCGGCGTGCCGATGATGCCCAGCCTGACCCGGCCGGTGACCTCGCTGGTCATCGACGCGACGTCTTCCTTGATTGCGGCCAGCTCGTTGGCGACCCGCTTGGCGCGGGCGTTCACCACCTCACCTTCGGGGGTGAGCGTGCCCAGGCCCCGGTCGACGAGCACGGTGCCGAGTTCGTCTTCGAGGCGAGCGATGCGGCCGGAGATGTTCGACTGCACCGTGCCGAGCGCACGAGCGGCGGGGGTGAAGCCGCCTTGTTCGGCGACCGCAGTGAGGGCGGCTAGCTGCTTTGCGTCCATGGCGGCAGGCTAGCCGATGCGTCGGCTGCAATCTCAATATGAGATGCCAAGTATCAGTGCTAGCAGCTTTACTGATGGCTGCCGAGTCGCTATCTTTGTGGTTGCTGGGAGCAACGGCTATCCCCCTTTAGCCGCCCAGCACCCCCACCGGAAGGTGTCCCCCCACCGAACCGGCAACCCGGTCGCAGCGCTTCAACGAGAGCGCTAGGACGACCAGAGCAAGACCGACCCGCCCCCCTCGGGTCGGTCATTGCGCGCCCGCGTGCCGACCGCTTCGTACGCTTGCGGCTCGTGGCTAAACTGGGCGGGACACTCCCGATCGTGAGCGCGCCGGGCGCGACGCTGGGCCTGCGCACCGATGCGAGCGGCCACGTGCGAATCGGCTTCGCGCAGATGGCGGAGCGTCAAGTCGTGCTGATCGATGCGACCGCGGGCATCGGCGTCGCGACCAATGAGACAGCCGACGACGCCGACCGTCAGGGCGCGCTGACGCCCGCGGACGGCGCGAGCTTGGTCGCGGGTTTCGAGCTGGCGCTCGTCGAGCGCGTGCCGGCCGTGCTGATGCTGGCGTCGAGCGGCGCGGACTTGAGCTGCGGCGTCGCCGCGCTGGCCGGGTGGGGCGAAGCTGCGCGGGCGATGGTGCGCTGCTCTGGCGTCGTGCCGATGATCGTCGGCGTGACGGGGCCAGCAGTGTCGGGCCCGGCGCTGCTGCTGGGGCTCGCGGATGTGGTGGTGATGTCGACCGAGTCGTACGCGTTCGTGAGCGGGCCGGTGCCGGTGCGTCAGATGACCGGCGTGGTGGTGAGCGCCGAAGAGCTGGGCGGCGCGTCGACCCACGGCACGGCCACCGGCGTCGCGCACTTGGTCGTGCCGCCGGATGAGGTCGCCGACGCGGTCTGCTCGGTCGTCGCGTGCCTGCCCGATCATTCCGGCGCGCTCGCGCCGATGGTCGCCACGAGCGACCCGACAGACCGCGCCACCGACGACGCAGCCGAGCATCTTCCCACCAGCGCGACCGGTGGCTACGACGTGCGCGACCTGGCGGCGAGCATCGTCGACGACGGCGACCTGGTCGAGCTGTCTGCGCGCTGGGCGCCCAACCTGGTGACGGCGTTCGCGTCTGTCGGCGGGCATCGCTGCGGCATCGTCGCCAACCAGCCGATCGCCATCGCCGGCACGCTCGACATCGCGGCCAGCCAGAAAGGCGCCGCGTTCGTGGCGCTGTGCGACGCGTTCAACGTGCCGCTGCTCACGCTGGTCGACACGCCGGGTTTTTACCCGGGCAAAGACACCGAGTGGCGCGGCATGATCCGCCACGGCGCGCAGCTGGCGTTCGCGTATGGGAGGGCGACGGTGCCGCGCATCTGCCTGGTGCTGCGCAAGAGCTACGGCGGCGCCTACATCGTGATGGACTCAAAGACGATGGGCAACGACGTGTGCCTGGCGTGGCCGACCGCCGAGCTGGCGGTGATGGGCGCGGAGCAGTCGGCGGAAATCTTGCTGCGCGGCGCGACCGACGACGAGCGTGCGCGCTACGTGAGCGAATACGAGCAGACCTACCTCAACCCCTACGTCGCCGCCGAGCGCGGCTACGTCGACGCGGTGATCAGCCCAGCGCAGACACGTCGTCAGATCGGCGACCTGTTGGACTTGCTGTCGCACAAGCGTGAGCGTCTGCCGCGACGTCGTCACGACAACACACCGCTCTAGCGCTCGCTTGCGCTAATGTGCGGCGCTAGCAACTGACACAGCAGTTTCGACGTCCGTTCCACGAAGGGGGTTTGGTGGCGGAAGAGAGTTTCACAATCACCGACAATCGCAGCGACACCTCGGTGACCGTTCCCATCGTCGACGGGACGATCTCAGCCGCGGGGCTGCGCGAGCTCGACGCTGGCCTCTGGTTTTACGACCCGGCGTACCTGTCGACCGCCAACTGCACGAGCGCCGTCACCTACATCGACGGAGCCGAGGGTGTGCTGCGCTACCGGGGCTACCCGATCGAGCAGCTGGCGCAGCGTTCGACGTTCCTCGAGGTCTGCTACCTGCTGATCCACGGCGAGCTGCCCACGAAGGCTCAAGCCGAAGAGTGGAACCACCACATCACGTTCCACACGTACGTGCACGAGAACGTGACGCAGTTCATGAAGGGCTTCCGCTACGACGCGCACCCGATGGGCACGCTGGTGTCGACGGTCGCCGCGCTGTCGACGTTCTACCCCGAGGCGAAGAACATCGACGACGAGCACAACCGCGAGATTCAGGTCATTCGGCTGCTCGCGAAGATGCCGACGATGGCGGCGTTCGCGCACAAGAACCGGCTGGGGCTGCCGTATGAGTACCCGGTCAACCACCTCAGCTACACGGCCAACTTCTTGCGGATGATGTGGAACGTGGCCGACCCCGACTACGTGCCCGACCAGACGCTGACCGACGCGCTCGACCTGCTGTTCATCCTGCACGCCGATCACGAGCAGAACTGCTCGACCACGACGATGCGCACGGTGGGTTCGAGCCGGGCCGATCCGTATTCGGCGGTGGCGGCCGCGACGTGCGGGCTGTACGGGCCGCTGCACGGCGGGGCCAACGAGCAGGTCATTCGGATGCTGCATGAGATCGGCAGCTTCGACAACGTGGCGGGCTACGTCGAGCGGGTGAAGGCGGGCGAGGTGCTGCTGCAGGGCTTCGGTCATCGCGTTTATAAGAACTACGACCCGCGGGCGAAGATCATCAAGGAGACCGCCGACCGGGTGTTTGCCATCACGGGGCTGAACCCGCTGCTCGACATCGCGATGAAGCTGGAAGAGGTCGCGCTGAGCGACTCCTACTTCGTCGACCGCAAGTTGTATCCGAACGTCGACTTCTACTCGGGGCTCATCTACGAGGCGATGGGCTTTCCGCTCGACATGTTCACGGTGCTGTTCGCGATCGGGCGCACGCCGGGTTGGCTGGCTCACTGGCTGGAGATGCTGGACGACCCCGAGCAGAAGATTTATCGGCCGCGGCAGCGCTACGTGGGCAGCGCGGGGCGCGACTACGTGGCACCCGATCAGCGTTGAGGGTCGAACGGGGCTGAGGGTTTTCGTCGCGCTAGGCGACGTCGATCAGTATTTTTCCGACGTTCGCGTTGGTCACCATGTAGCGGTGCGCGTCGGCGAGGCGTTCCAGGTCGAAGCGTGAGTCGATCACGGGTCGCAGCGAGCCGTCGTCGAAGCGTCCGAGTAGCTGGTTGACGAACGCTTGGTTGGCGGCGATCTTCTGCTCAAGCGGGCGTGAGCGCAGCACCGTGCCGATGAGCGCCGCTCGCTTGGGCATCAGCGCGCCGAGCGGGAACGTCGCTTCGGCGCCCGCCATCACGCCGACTTGGATGATGCGGCCTTGCGTCGCGACGCAGCGCACGTTGGCTGCGAGGTAGTCGCCGCCGACCACGTCGAGGACGACGTTGACGCCGGCGCCGTTCGTCCAGTCGAGCACCGCGTCGGCCCAGTTGCCGTCGTTCGCGCCGTAGTCGATCGCGAGGTTCGCACCCAGCTCGGTGCAGCGGGCTGCCTTGGCGGCAGAGCAGGTCACCGCCACGGTTGCGCCGACGGCTCGGGCGATCTGGATGGCGGCGGTGCCGACGCCCGATGCGCCGGCGTGCACCAGCGCTGTGCCGCCGCTGGTGAGACCGCCTTGGGTGACGAGCGCGTCGTGCGCGGTGACGAACACCTCCGGTATGGCGGCTGCGTCGCTCAGGC
>CAYRJD010000030.1:0-23354 GCA_964424585.1 uncultured Acidimicrobiales bacterium
GGGTGGGTGGGGCGACGAAGGGCCACGCGCGTCGAGCCGCAACATCGACACGCCGTCGAGCGCGGCAAACCGTGCGGCGTTGGTCACAATCGGTGAAACTACCCGCCATGACTGTTGACCCCACTGGCGACCCAACAGAGAGACCCACGAACGGCCCTACAGCTAGCTACTTCGGTTTCGATACCGAGATGTGCGCCGACGGCGTGTGGCTGATCACGTTCAACCGACCCGAAGCGATGAACGCGGCCACCGTCACGATGAAGCGCGACTTGGTCGAAGCGCTCACCCAGGCTCAGATGAACGACGACATCAGGGTCGTCGTGTTCACGGGCTCGGGTCGGGCGTTCTGGGCTGGCGACGACTTGGGTGGCTACGAGGCCGAACACGCCGGCGCGACCGCGCCGATCTTCGGCGGACACCACAGCGCGCTCGGCACTTACGACGGCCTGCGCACGATCTCTCAGGCGGTGAACACTGCTGTCCGCAACCTCGACAAGTTGACCGTCGCGGCCATCAACGGCTTTGCCATCCAGACGGGATTTTCGCTCGCGCTCGCGTGCGACTTTCGTGTCGCCGCGCGCTCGGCCAAGATGGGTTCGGCCACGCTGCGGTTCGGGTTGCTGCCCGATGAGGGAGGTCAGTGGCTGCTGGTGCAGCACCTGGGCGTGGCGGGTGCGATGGACTTCTTGATGCGCAAGCGGATTGTCTCAGCCGACGAAGCTCACGGCCTGGGTCTCGTCCACGAAGTCGCCGACGACGACCAGCTGCTGGAGGTGACCATGACTCTGGCTAGCGAGCTCGCGCAAGGGCCGCAGGTGGCGATGCGCATGCTCAAGCGGTCCATCCATCTGGCTGCCGAGCTGACGTGGCCTCAAGCGCTCGACGAAATCGCCGCGAAAACAGCGGTCACCGACCACCTGTCAGATGCTCAAGAAGGCGTCGCAGCGTTCAAAGAAAAGCGCGCGCCTCGCTTTGAGTAACCAGCCGCGCCAGCCTGGCTCGACCCGCGCCACCGCTGCTGGCGCGAGGTTTCCGCTCGACGCGCAGCTAGGCGATTTCGCTCGGTCGTTTGGCACACGTGGGCCTGCGCGTGGCAAGATGCGTTCTATGTCTGCTTACTTCATAGCCCAGTACCTGGTCAAAGACCCTGACCTCTACAAGGAATATCAGCGTGCCGCCGCGCCGACGATCAAGGCATCCGGTGCCGAGGTCGTCGTGTTCGACGTCGCAGCCGAGACGCTCGAAGGCGAGCCGCCGGGCCCGCAAACGGTCATCTTGAAGTTCCCCGACACCGCAGCCGCGAAGGCTTGGTACGACTCACCGGAGTACCAGGAGATCATCGGCAAGCGTTGGGCTGCGACCGACGGGTTTGCCGTTATCTCACAGTCGATGAACGTGGGTGGTTAGCTAGCCACTCAGCCAGCACGTTCTTGCGCACTTTGCCCAGCGCAGTGCGCGGCAGCGTCGCTGTCACGTACGTCTGCGCGGGCAGCTTGAACGAAGCGAGCTTGCCGTCGAGATGCGCGCGCACCTTGGCGTGCAGTTCGGCGTCGGCTACCAGGCCCGCTTCCATCAGCCCAGCTTCGGGGCCGCTTGAATCGTCGGCGCGCACCGCGATCAGCACCGGCACCTCGCCCCAGCGTTCGTGCGGCGCGCCTACGACCGCGAACTCAGCCAGCTCGCCCCACGACGCGAGGTGGTCTTCGATCTCCGCGGGGTAGACGTTCTCGCCCCCAGAGATCACCATGTCGCTCAGACGGTCGTCGACGTACAGCCAGCCGTCGGCGTCTTGGTGGGCGACGTCGCCGGTGCGGTACCAGCCGTCGACGAGCGCCTCGGCGGTTGCCGTCGCGTTGCGCCAGTAGCGCAGCAGCACGGTGGGGCCACGCACCCAAATCTCGCCGCGCTCGCCCGGCGCGACGTCGTCGCCGTCGGGGCGCACGACCCGCACCTCACACAAGCTCGACGCCTTGCCGCACGAGCCCGGGTGGTCGGCTGCTTCATCCGCGCGGATGTGCGCGGCGATGGGAGCGGTCTCGGTCGCGCCGTAGATCTCACCGACTGCCAGCCCTCGGTCGAAGTACGGCTTCGTCGTCGCGGCGGGCACCGGCGACGAGCCGGTCATCAGGCCGCGCAGCGAGCTGAGGTCGGCCTCGCGAAAGCTGGGGTGTCGGCTCACCGCGTCGAGCGCGGCCGGCACCAGCACCGACCACGTCGGCCGCCACGCTTGCGTGTCTGCGATGAACGCGCCCGGGTCGAAGGCGCGGTGCAACAGCACCGCCGCGCCGGCGAGCAACGCGGGGACGGTTTGGATGTTGAGCCCTCCCACGTGAAACAGCGGTATGACGGTGAGCACGCGGTCGGCGCGGCTCAGGTCGTGCGCGTGGGTCGAGTTGACGGCGTTGGCCAGCAACGCCCGCTGGCTCAACAGCGCGCCTTTCGGGTGACCCGTGGTGCCCGAGGTGTACGCCAGCAGCACGCCAGCGCTCAAGTCGCCCGCTGTCTCGACATCGGCCGCCTTGTCGTCGCCGACCGAGCGCCCCTGCGACGCCAACGTCTCGCTGTCGTCGAGAGCGACCACGCGACACGCTGCTGCGCCGTGCGCCATGCTCAGCGCCTCGCGCGCGTGATCAGTGAACGCCGGGTCGCACACCAGCACGCTGGGTTGAGCGTCGCCCAGGATCCAGGCGTGCTCGGTCGGCGTCAGCCGTGAGTTGAGCGGCAGGTAGATCGCGCCGATGCGAGCGCAGCCAAACAGCAGGTGCAGCGCGCTGGGACGGTTCGGCCCCAGCCACGCCACGCGGTCGCCCACGCCGATGCCACTCGACACGAGCGCGGCGGCGGTGGCGCAAATCGCGTCGAAGCACTCGGCGTAGCTCTGCGTCGCTCCCTCGAACTCGACCGCCAGCGCGTCAGGTGCTCGGTCGGCCCAGCGTCCGACTATCGACGAAAGCTCGGCGGTCATGTCGCCGCAGCGGCACGGCAAGCGGGCAACAGATAGAGAGCCACGCGAGTGCCGCTACGCCAGGTCGCCTTGTAGCACGCCCTCTACTACCACCGGTGTGCCGTCGAGCGACACCGAGTGGTTGCGCATCGGGAGGTCGAAGTGCCCGAGCGTGTGGCGGCCTGCGTGCTCGTTCGCGCCGGTGGAGTACAAGAAGTTGCCGGCGAACGCGCGCTGCTCGGTGCCGTTCGTCTGGCTGCGGTCGTACATCGACATCGTGTCCCAGCGAGCGGCTGGGTTCATGCCCCACCCCAGGTGGCTGGTGGCGTACGCCTCTTCGTCGCCCCACGCGGCGATGTAGCTGCGAAACATCTCCGCATCGACGCCCGAGCCGTCGATCGAGGTCACGTAGTCGTTCGTCACCGTCAGCTCGATCGGCGAATCCACGTAGCGCTTGAACGTCAGGTTCATGTCTCCGGTGTCCATCACTACTTGGCCGTTCACCGAACCCGACGCCGGAAACGCGAGACACAGCCCGCCGGGCCAGTGGGTCATCGTTTTGGGGCGGGTGGTGAAGCCCCAGCCGCCGCCGCAGCGGGCGTCGGTGAGGTCGACCCGCAGCTCCGTGCCGGCAGCAGACGTGACCGTCATTTCGCTCGCGCCCATCAGCATCTTGATGCCGGTTTTGACCTTGGCTTCGAGCGTCGGGTCGGGCGCCAAGCGCTCCAGCATCTCCGGATGCTCATTTGAGACCATCAAGATGCGCGCGCCGCCAGCAAGTATTTCGGGCAGCTCGGGGGCGTGCAGCAGCCCCTCCACGGTGCAGTCGACCACGAAGTCGACCTCGCGCAGCGCCGCGATGACCGCTCTAGAGCCAGCTATCGCGTCGGACGCACCGGTCGAACGCACCGGCACCGGCGCGCTCTGGCTGGGCGTCGGCACCTCGACGCCGACGAATGGCACGCCCAGGCGGGCGAGCGCCAGCTCTGCCAGGTTGACGTTGACCGGCCGGCTCTGCGTTTCTCGCAAGATAGCCGCGGTCTGCGGCGGCGCCACTTCGCACAGCGCAAAGACGCGCACGAAGCTGTCGATCCACTTGGGTTCAACTCGTTCAATCAGCACGATTACCTCCTTTGGTGAGCCCCACGCTAGATGACCGGTAGCTTGCCGAAGGTGCAGCCAACAAGCACAGCTAGCGAGCACGACATGAGGGAGCAACCATGAGCAACGAAAACGATGTCAGCCCCAATGCCGGGTCGCCCAATGCCGGGTCGCCCAATGCAGGCTCGACAAGTGCCGGGCCGCCGTCAGGGGGCTTAGCGGCCGGTGTCCGACTGCCGCCGGTGTGCGCGAGCGAAACCGACCCGCTCATTGGTCCGCCGTCGCCCGCGTCGCAGCCCGCGAGCCCGCCGGTAGTCAGCCACGACCCGGCCGAGCTGGGGTTCGACCCGGACCGCCTCGCGCTCATCGGCAGGCACCTCCGGCGCTACGTCGACCGCTCGTTGTTTCCCTGCACGTACGTGTGCGTGAGCCGAGGCGGCAAGCCCGCGTACGTCGACCTCTACGGCGAGCGTGACTGTGAGCGCGAGCTACCGGTCACGCCCGACACGGTGTTTCGCATCTACTCGATGACCAAGCCGATCACATCGATCGCGCTGATGCAGCTCTACGAGCAAGGCTTGTTCCAGCTGAAAGACCCCATCTCGCGCTGGATCCCCGGCTTCGCGGAGGCCCGCGTGTTCACGGGCGGCAACGCGGCCAACCCGACCACGCGCGAGCCAGCAACCGAGATCACCGTTCACCACCTGCTCACCCACACCAGCGGGCTGACGTACGACTTCCACTTCGCTTCGCCGGTCGACGAGCTGTACCGGCTGCGTGGCTTCAACTGGGGGCCGCCGGGCGATCTCGCATCCACTTGTGACCTGCTGGCCGAGCTGCCGTTGCTGTTCGAGCCAGGCACCGAGTGGAACTACTCATACTCGACCGACGTCGCTGGCCGCCTGGTCGAGCTGATCTCCGGCATGACACTGGCCGACTACTTCGACGCGTACATCTTCGCTCCGCTTGGGATGAGCGACACGGGGTTTCAAGTCAACCCAGACGCCGTCGAGCGGTTCGCGAGCAACTACATGCCCAAGCCGCCGACGCTCGAGCGAGCCCTGCTCGACGACGCGCAGACTTCACCGTTCGTTGCGGCACCGAAGATTCTCTCTGGCGGCGGCGGGCTGGTGTCGACGATGGCCGACTACTGCCGCTTCACCCAGATGCTCGCCGCAGGGGGAACGCTCGACGGCCAGCGCATCATCGGCAAACGCACGCTCGCGTTCATGACCGCCAACCACCTGCCCGGCGGTGCCGACCTCACCGAGGTGGGGCGCAAGCTGTTCGCCGAGGCTGCGTTCGACGGCGTCGGCTTCGGCCTCGGCTTCTCGGTGGTCATCGACCCAGCCAAGTCGCAGGTGCTGTGCGAGGCGGGAGAGTTCGCCTGGGGCGGCGCGGCGTCGACCGCGTTCTTCGTCGACCCAGCCAACGAAATCGAGGTCATATTCATGACCCAGCTGCTGCCGTCGAGCACGCATCCAGTTCGCCCAGAGCTGAAAGGCCTCATCTACCAGGCGATGCTGTGAGCGCTCCACCCACAAAGCAGTTCGACCTGGTCATCTTGGGCACCGGTTCGGCGAACTCGATTCCCGGGCCCGAGTTCGACTCGTGGAACATCGCAATCGTCGAGCGTGGCGTCTTCGGCGGCACGTGTCTCAACGTCGGGTGCATTCCCTCAAAGATGTTCGTCTACGCGGCCGACGTCGCGACCACCGTTCGCCGCGCAGGCCAGTTCGGCCTGCGCGCCACGCTCACCGGCGTCGACTGGCCCGCCATTCGCGACCGGGTGTTCGGGCGCATCGACCCCATCGCTGCTGGAGGCCAGGCCTACCGGGAAGGACCGGAGTGCCCCAACGTCACGGTGTTCACCGGCAGCGGACGGTTTGTCGGCGACCGAACGGTCGAGATCGAGCGACCAGACGGCGACGGCGACACTGACAGGGACGCCGAAAACGATGCGGAAAAGACCGTCATCTCCGGACGACACGTCGTCATCGGTACGGGAGCTCGGCCGTTCATACCTCCCTTCGCCGGCCTCGACGACCCTGCTATCGGCTACCACACCTCCGACTCGATCATGCGAATAGGCGCGCTGCCGCAGCACCTCGTGGTGCTGGGCGGCGGCTTCATCGCGTGCGAGCTGGGCTACGTCTTCGCCGCGCTGGGCAGCCGCGTCACCATCGTCAATCGCAGCCGGGTGCTGCTGCGCAAAGAAGACGACGACATCGCGGCGCACTACACCGAGCTAATGCGCGAGGTCGCCGACTGTCGGCTCGGCGTCGACGTCGCTCGCGTCGCCCGTGACGGCGACGAGATCACGGTGACGGTCGAGCGTGACGGTCAACGCCAAGACGTCGTCGGCGACACGCTGCTGGTGGCGACGGGCCGAGTGCCGAACGGCGATCAGCTCAACTTGGCGGCGGCTGGCGTGAACGCGCAAGACGGGCGCGTGCTGACCGATGAGTTCTTCCGCACCAACGTCGACGGCATCTGGGCGTTCGGCGACGCCTCGAGCGAAGAGCAGCTCAAGCATCTAGCCAACGCGCAGGTGCGGGCGCTGCGTCACAACCTGCTGGTCGCCGAGGGACTCGACGCGCCGATGCGCAGCGTGGATGAACGCTTCTTGCCGCACGCGGTGTTCACCCACCCCCAAGTCGCGGCCGTCGGGCTGACCGAACGTGACGCAATCGAGCGTGGCGTCGACTACGTGAGCGCGACGAAGAGCTTCGGCGACACCGCGTACGGCTGGGCGATGGAAGACACCACCAGCGTCGTCAAGCTGATTGCCGATCGAGCCACGAATGAACTCATCGGCGCGCACATCATGGGGCCCCAAGCGCCGACGTTGATCAGCCAGTTGATCGGCGCGATGGAAGCGGGCACCGACGTCGCGACCCAGGCGCGCGGGATGTTCTACATCCACCCCGCGCTCACCGAGGTGGTCGAGAACTGCCTGCTCGATCTGGCTGCTCAGCTAGAGCCAACCAGCTAGTCGCCAGCTGGGTCCTCGACGCGTCGGCCCTCCTCTACCAAGTTGATCTGCCAGATCACCTCTCGCAGACGCTCGATGGCCGGTATGGCACCAAATCGCGCGGGGCGCTCGGGCGTGACCGTCGACGGAGCGGGCATCAAGATCGCGCCGGGCCGCGGATGGCAGAACTGCACGACGCTGAGCCGGTCGCCGCTCTGGGCTGAGTCTGCGACGACCCGGTGAATGCCCGTCGAAATCAACCCGTTGGTGACGTGCTCGAGCATGATGCCGGTGTTGACGATGACGTAGCCCTCCGGCGGCGCAGCGTCGACCCAGCTGCCGCCAACTCCATACGGATCGTCGAGCGCGCGCGGGTCGTCGCGGTCGTAGTCCAGCAGCACCTGCAGCCCTCGTGCGGTAGCCCGAGGCAGCGCCGTGATCAAGTTGATGTCGCCGTGAGCTTCGGCCCACACGTACTTGCCGTCGGCGTTATCTGGGGCTTCGCTCATCGGCGGGTAGCGCAGCGCGCGCGTCAGGTGACTACCCCGGTCGACCATTGCGTCGAAGTAGGAGTAGTGCGCGCCGATGCCTTCGGCGATGATGCGCAAGAAGCGGGTCTGCAAGTTGACCAGCCGTTCGTGAAACTCTGAGAGCACCACGTCTGCGTTAGCGATGTCGTCGGTGGGAAACACCTGCGGGGCGTAGTGCCGTGGGTAGTCCGCCGCGAGCGGATGACCGGTCGGCACCTGCTCGCCCCAGTTGAGCATCTCCTTGTAGTCCGGGACGTCTGCGATGGCAGCAGCCTCGACCAGCAGACCGGTGTAGCCGCGCGCACCGTGTGAGTCGGCCGCCACGTAGCGCGCCTTGCGCTCGGTGGGCAGCGCGAAGAACGCCTCTAGCACGCCGTAGGCGTCGTCGAGCAGCGTCTCAGACAGATCTGACGCCGTGTACACGAAGCCGCCTGCGACAAGGCTGCGCATCGTCGCCTCGACGACGGCGCGCCGCTGCGACGCCGAGCCGGTCTCATACGCCAGCAGGTCGACGTCGATGATCTCAGCCATCAGCTAGCCATCAGCTAAACGTCGCCAACGTTGACAGCACCAGCTCCATCGCGGCGTGCGCGTCGATGTGCGTGGCGAGGCGACAGTTGGGTGGCTCCGCTGGCCGAGGTCGTGCATCGACGACGGTCATGCCTGCCGTGAGGCGCCCGTCGATTTCGACCACGACGTGGGCATCCGCGAACGTGAACAGCTCGGGGTGCGTGAGCGCCATCACCGCGCAGGGGTCGTGCAGCGGGCTGTGGTCGAGCCCCGTGCGTTCGTGATGGACGTCTAGTGAGAAGCCGAACAGGTCGGCGACGAAGGCGCAGACCACTCCGCCGTGGCCTCGGAGCCGCTCGACGTGCGACGCATCGATGTTGAACTGGTGCGTCACGTTCAGCCCGCACACGACGAGCGGACTCACGCCGCTCGCGAACACGACGGCGGCGGCGTGCGGGTCGGCGAACACGTTGAACTCGGCCGTCGGCGTGATGTTGCCTGCGTCGCTGCTGCCGCCCATCAGCGAGATGCCAGCCAAGCGCTCGACGATGTCGGGCGCCGCTTTGAGCGCGAGCGCGATGTTGGTGAGCGGGCCGACGGGCACCAGCCACACGTCGGGCGTCGAGCGGACGGTCTCGATGATGAAGCCGACGGCGTCGTCGCTCGTCACGTCGCGCTCTACCTCCGGCAACTCGGCACCTCCGAGACCGGTTTCGCCGTGAACGTGTTCGGCGTGCACCGCGTGTCGCAGCAGAGGCGCGCGTGCGCCTGCGTGAACCGGTGTGCCTAGCCCGGCTAGCTGGGTCACTACCAGCGCGTTGCGGGTGGTCGACGCGAGCGGCACGTTCCCGCAGACCGTCGTGATGCCCAACAGCTCGGCGTGGCGCGCCGCCATCAACAGCGCGACGGCGTCGTCGTGGCCAGGGTCGCAGTCGACGATGACCTTTGGCGTGCGTGTCGGTAACCCCACGGCTAGCTCCCGGTGATGATCGCTCGTTCGCGGGCCGACACGCTAGAGAGCCGGCGGTCCGCTGGGTGGGCTGAGCACGTCGAGCTGCGCGAAGTCGCTGGTTCGCAGCGGCCTGGGCTGCTCGCCGGGCGGCGGCTCGGCTATCGCGCCGGTGCCATCCGGCAGCGACTGAATCTCGCCGTCTAGAAGAAACTGCACGCCCTGCGCGCCGCGCAGTAGCGCCGATCCGGTGAACACCATCTGCGCTGTGGCGCGCACTCGCTGGGTGCCCTCCACCTCGAAGAACACGTCGTTCAAGTGAATCCAGATCACGTTGTCGCGCTGAATCTGCACGTCGACGACTTCGGTGCCCGCAGGTATCGCGGATTGCAGCCCCGTCGCTGTCTCTTCGACAGTCGGCCCGGCGAGCAAGCTGTTGAGCGGGCCGTCCAGCACCACCGGCGCCAAGAGAGCGCGGTCGACGCGGACCAGCAAGTTCTCGCGCAAGAAGTAGAGCGGGTGGTTGGTCGTCTCGCCGCTGCGGACAGCCGCCTCGGACGGCGCGACGCCGACGACGAAGACGTCGTTGGGCGTCGCGAGGGTTGAAGGTTGCGCGTCGGACGGAATGCTGCACGCGCCTGCGACGAGCACGACCAGGGCCGTCGACGCGGCGATCGCGCGCCTACGCATCGGCGCTCATCGACGGATAGTGCGGCAGCTCGACGACGAAGCGCGCGCCCCCTTTGCCGTCTCGTCTGGGTTCGACCCACGCCTTGCCGCCGTGGGTGCGCACGTGCTCCGCCACCAGTGCCAAGCCCAGCCCGGCGCCGGGCCGGTCGCCTGCTCGTCTTCCTGCGGTGCCGCGGGCGAAGCGCTCGAAGATGCGCTCGCGTTCAGACGGCGGAACGCCTGGGCCGCGGTCTTCCACCACCACCCGCACCGCGCTGTCGTCGCCGGGCAGCGTTTCGATCAGTATCTCGGTCACTCCGTCGGCGTACTTCTGCGCGTTGCGAATGAGGTTGTCGACGACTTGGGTGAGTCGTCGTCTGTCGCCGAGCACCAACGTGTCGGTCGGGTCGTCGGGTTCGCAAAGAGCCGGCCCGGCACCGAGGCTGTCGGCCACCTCTCTGGTGAGGTTCGCCATGTTGACCGGCGTGGCGGAGGACTGCGCGGGTTGCGCGTCGGCTTGCGAGATAGCCAACAGGTCTTGGACCATTCGCTCGAACCGGTCCACGTCGCTGGCGAGCAGCGTCAACGCCTCCTGGCCGCGCTCCGACAGCTCGGCGCGGCGGTTCTCGAGCACGCTGATCGACGACCGGAGAGTCTGTAAGGGCGAGCGCAGCTCGTGGCTGACGTCCGACGCGAACCGAGCGTCGCGTTCGACCCGACGTTCGAGCGAGGCGGCCATGTCGTTGAACGAAGCGACGATGGGCGCGAGGTCTGGGTCTTGGCTGTCGGTGACGCGGGTGTCGAGCTTTCCTTGTGAGATCGACGACGCTGCGGCCGCGAGGTCGCCGAGCGGACGCAAGAAGCGACGGCTCGCCCAGATGCCGATCGCCAAGCCGATGAGCACGGTTGCCGCGGCGCCGCCTCCCAAGATCCACCGCAGCGTGTCGAGCGTCGCCGCGATGTCGGCGAGCGGCACGACCTCGAAGTAGCTGACCTCATCGAGGCGCGACGTTTCGCCGGGGCGGAGGGCCAAGCCGAAACTCAGCAGCGGCGTGCCTTGCGGGTCGCGGTAGCGCAGCATGAGCGCGTCTGGCTGCGTCGCCGTAGCGGAAATGATCGCGACCGGCAAGTCGGCCGGGCTGAGCGACGGCGACCACCAAGTCTGCGGGCCGGTGCGGACGATGGAACGGCTGCCAGCTTCGCTGGGCAGCGACTCCAACAGCACGTTGAAGTCGGTGTCTTCGCTGCGCAGCGACGCCTGCACCTGGCGGGCGTTCGCGAAGAACTGCGCGCTCGACGCGCTCTGCCGCTGTTGGAGAATCTCGCTGCGAGTCAGGCCGTAGGTCGAGATGACGAGCACCAGCGCGGCGACGGTTGCGCCGAGCGTGAACGCGACGATGACTCGGGCTCGCAGCGGCACTCGTCGCAGCAGTCCCTGCGGGGGGGTCGCCTCGGTGCTGCGCACCTTCAGCCGCGCCACGTTTGGCTCCAGCGCAAGCGGCTAGGAACTCAATCGGTAGCCCATACCTCGGGCCGTGTGGACGTAGGTGGGGTTAGCCGGGTCGGGCTCGACCTTCACACGCAGCCGTCGGATGTGCACGTCGACCAGGCGTCCGTAGGTGGCTTCGGTTCGGCCCCACACCGAGCGCAGCAGCTCGTCGCGCGAGCGGATGTCGCCGTTCGCTTCCGCCAGCTCGCAGAGCAGCAGAAACTCGGTCTTGGTCAAGTGAACCTCTTCGCCGCTGGCGCGGACGATGCCCTTGTCGGGGAATATCTCGAGCTCGCCGACCGTCCACGACACGCCGCTGTTGGTGGCGACCTTCGTGCGGCGCATCAGCGCGCGCATGCGGGCGGACAGCTCTTTGGGCGAGAACGGCTTGGTGAGGTAGTCGTCTGCGCCAGCTTCGAGGCCGCCCACGACGTCGTGGGTGTCGTCGCGCGCGGTCACCATGATGATCGGCATGCTGCTCTCGCGACGGATGTGCCTGCACAGCTCGAAGCCGTCGATGCCGGGCAGCATCAGGTCGACGAGCGCGATGTCGAAAGCCGTGAGGTCGTCTGTGCCGTTGGCGTCTTCGTCGTCGGCGGGAGCTTCGTCGGTCGGCGCGGGTCGATCCCCTTGGGTTGCGTCGTCGGCCGTCGCGTCGATGTCGAGCAGCGAGATCGCCTCTTCGGCTGACCCGACGCCCACGACCTCCCAACCTTCATCGGCTAGCGCCAGCTGCAGCGCGGAACGAATGCGGTCGTCGTCTTCGACCACCAAGATTCGGAGGTTCATCGCCGGCCCTCGTTTGTCTTTGCGCCGGCGCGCCTTGGGCTCCGGCTTCGAAGCGACGCGGCGCCAGCCTCGTTGGCCCACTCCGACTTTGATCGCAGCACCAGCGTCGCCATCATCGCCACGCCGGCTGCACCCAGGGTCGCACCGACCAACGCCGCGACGAGCGTCCCAGCTGCCGAGGCACCGCCCAGCTCGCCTAGTGCGTGGCCTATCAGGCCGCCGCAGACCGCGGAGGCCATCACCGCGCCCAGCGCGACGGCGCGAGACATCGGTGACGGCAACGCCGTGGGAGCGGCGAAGGGAGCTAGCTCGACGCGCTCGCCAGTGCCACGGCCGGTGCTACGACCGGTGCGACGGCCGATGCTACGACCGGTGCAACAGACTGGCGGCTCCACCACTGGGCGCGAGCCTACCGGCTGGCAAAATGGCCATGTGCGGCGCTGGGCAGTAGGAGGCGGTCTCATCTATCAGCGCGGCGCGGTGCTGATGGTCAACAACCGACGCAGCAGCGGCCTCACCGACTGGACGACGCCCGGCGGAGTGATCGACCCGGGCGAGACCATGCTCGAGGGTCTCACCCGAGAGGTGGAAGAAGAGACCGGGCTGGCGGTCGCCCGCTGGGACGGGCCCGTCTACACCGTCGAGGCGCACGCGGTCGACATGAACTGGACGTTGCGAGTCGAGACTCACGTCAGCCGCCAGCACAGCGGCGAGCTCGCCGTCGACGACCCCGACGGCATCGTGTTCGACGCGCGCTGGGTCGAAACCGACGAACTCGGTGGCCTGATCGGCGACCAGCATCGTTGGTTCGCCGAACCGCTGCTCACGTACCTGGGCGCAGAACACTGGCCGGAGCCTCCTCATTTTCGCTACGAGGTGCGAGGCACCGATCAGCGTTCGCTCACCGTCACCAGAGTCGAAGGTCACCGCTGAGCCCGGTGGAACCCGCCGTCGAACCCGCCGTTGAATCGGCCGCCGCGCCAGCTGCCCAACAGGCAGTCGAAGCTGACCTTGACGGCGTCGACACGCTGCACGTCGATCTCGACGCGTTCTACGTCGAAGTCGAACGGCTCGCGAACGAAGAGCTGGTCGGCAAGCCCGTCGTGGTGGGCGGGCCCAGCAACCGCGGCGTCGTGGCGTCGGCGAGCTACGAGGCGAGAGCGTTCGGCGTGGGCTCGGCGATGCCCACTGCGCAGGCACGTCGGCTGTGCCCGCACGCGGTGTTCATCACCTCCAACTTTGCGGCGTACGCCGCGGCTTCTGCGGCCGTCTTCGAAGTGCTGGGCGCGTTCACTCCGGCCATCGAACCGATCGCGCTCGACGAGGCGTTCTTGGACGTGAGCGGCGCGCACAGCTTGTTCGGAACTTCGGTAGACATCGCGTGGCGTTTGCGCGACGCGGTGCGCTCAGCCACTGGGCTGACCACGAGCGTCGGGGTGGCACCCACCAAGACGATCGCGAAGCTGGCATCGGTGGCCGCCAAGCCCGTCGCCGTCATGCGTAACGGCGTCGGCTCGACGCAGCCAGGGCTCGGCGTCAAGGTGGTCGACCACGCAGGCGCGCTCGCGTTCCTACGAGTTCATCGCGTGCGAGCGTTGTGGGGGGTCGGGCCGAAGACGCAAAGCAAGCTCGCCGAGCTGGGCGTCGCCACGATCGGCGACCTAGCGAACGTGCCGCTCGAAGCGCTGACCGCCGCGGTGGGACGAGCGCACGGCGAGCACTTGGCGGCCCTCGCTCGTGGCGAAGACGCTCGGCCCGTCGTTTCGACCCGACAGGCGAAGTCGATCGGCCACGAGCAGACCTTCGCCACAGACCTGACCGAACCCGACGAGATGCGCTCGGCGCTAGTGGTCCTCGCGGATGCCGTTGCGGCGCGCCTGCGAGCGAGCGGCGTCGCCGGACGCTGCGTGCAGCTCAAGGTCAAGCTCGCTGACTTCACGCTCATCACCCGTGTCGAAACGGTGCCCGCGCACAGTCCGGCGGTCAGCGCGCATCAGCCGATCGCGCAAGTCGTGCACAACCTGCTAGAGCGCATCGACGTGTCGGCGGGCGTCCGGCTGCTGGGTGTCTCGGTCAGCCAGCTCGAACCGATGGGCGCGCCTTGCGCGCGTGAGGTCGAGACCACCCAGCCGACGTTGTTCGACGAACCACGCCGCGACGTCGAGTTGGCTGTTAGACCCGAGACCGAGCTTGCCGGGGCCATAGATGCGATCCGTCAACGATTCGGCGCGACGTCGATTGGCCCGGGCCTCACGCGGCACACCAGGTGGCTCGAGTAGCCGCGCGCAGTCGACCCTGTAGCGGTCGCAACGTGGGCTGCGTAGGCTTGAGTTGGTCCAAACAGTTGGGCTTAGGTGAGTCGGAGGACGAAGTGCCGCTCTCAGAAGACGAACAGCGAATTCTCTCTGAGATAGAGCAGGAGTTCTACGACTCCGACCCCGAGTTCGCTCGTGAGGTTTCCGAGACCACGCTGTACAAGCACGCCATTCGCCGGCTGCGCTGGGCCACCGTCTTCGGCCTCGCGGGCCTCATCGGCATCTTCGTTGGCTTGCAGTTTCACGTCGCCGCAGCCGCGGGTGCGTTTTTGATTGCGTTCGGTGCTGCGGTGGTGATCGAGCGCAACGTGCGCGCGATGGGCAAGCTCGGCGTGGCGAAGGTGTCGAGCGCGCTGCGTGGCAGGCGGTCGGGTCGCGAAGGGGGCGGGCTGTCTGACCGCATCCGTCGGCGGTTCGAGCGCTAGCGAAACTGGGCTAACGGGACGTTCGCTGGCGCGATCCGGCCCGGCTAGATCGGTAGCCAGTTCGATAGTGCGTTCGCAGACGTTCTGTCAGCGGCCGGCGGCGGCGCAGGCGAGCCAACACGCCGGTGACGTGAGACCGCATCGCGCGCAGGTCGCTAGCCGTCGGCTCGTTCGGCGCGAAGCAAGCGGCCTCCGCCAGATCGGCGGCCTCGGCCAAGTGCTCCGCGTCGTCGCCGTCGGAGCGTCCGCCAGCGAGCTGAGCCTGTCTCGTCGCACGCTGCGCGAACTGCCTCGCGGACTCGTGCGCCCGGCGCTCGACGCCGTCGCGCCGCAGCACGTCGACGATGTCGTCCCAACACGCCATCGCTTGAGCGCGCGCGTCGCCGCGCGCGCAAGCGTGACGTCGACGGCGAGCCAGCACGCGCAGCGTCGGCACGGCGATCAGCCAAACGATCGCCGCCGCGAGCGCGCCTAGCGCGGCGATCGCCAGCCAGCGCGAACCTGTTGCGCCGTCACCGCCGCCGTCGTCGACGACGCCGAGTTCGTCGACGAAGCCCTCAAAGTCAGACTCACCTTCTTCGTCGGTCTGGTCTTGGCTGGCGGTGGCGTCGTCGGCCGGGTTGATGGGCGAGGCTTGCTCGGCCACTCGACCGGTGTAGCTCTCGTTGCCAGGCGCGCCTCGGCCGGGCGTCGGCTCGAACGCGAGCCACTGCCCGTCGAGCCAAACCTCTGGCCATGCGTGGTAGTGCTCGCCTCGCACCACGTACGCGCCGTCCATGAAGTCTCCCTGGGTGAACCCCACCGCGACCCTTGCCGGCAACCCGACGGCGCGAGCCATCGCCGCGTACGTGCCGGCGAACTGCTCGCAGTAGCCGGCGCGCTCGTCGAACAAGAACGCCTCCATCCGGTTGTTCGAGTGCCCTTGCTCGACGTCGAGGGAGTAGGTGAAGTTGACGCGGAAGTGCTCTTGTAGCGCGAGCGCCTTGTCGAAGGCGGTGGGCGCCTCGTCGGTGATCTCGGCGGCGAGCTGGCTGATGCGGTCGCTGAACTCATCGGGGAGCGCGGTTCCCTCGGCCAACACCTCAGCTGGTGGCACCAGCGTGCTCGAACGCAAGCCCTCAGCTGTCCTGGGGCGAACGGCCGAGACGACGACATACGTCATGCCCGTTCTGAGTTCGATGTCGGTGGCGGTGACGATGGCGCCGGTCACGCCGTCGTAGAGCGCGTCCACGCCGGAAAACGAGATCGGTTCGAACGCCGCCGGAATCCACAAGCCGGTGAGGTCTTCGACGGTGAACCGCTGGTGGGTGAGCTGCTCGTCGTCGCTCGGGCGTCGCAGGTCTCCCTGCGCGTTGTCGTAGCTGCGCTGGGAACCCCAGACCGCGCCGTTGAACACGTCGAGGCCCGACATGCGCCAGTAGGCGCCGCGGTCGGCTTCGACGGTGAACATCGTCGCGCTCGAGCTGCCGGTGAGGCGCCCACGCGCGTCCACGAGCGGACTGAGCGTCGTGCGCGGTGTGGGGGCGACGCCGTCTATGTCGCGAAGATCGACCAGACCCTCGCCCGGGGTGCCCGGCACCAGCGGCGCCACGAACGCGGCGCTGAGCGCCGCAACGATGCCCAGACCGATGGCGACCCGAACCGGTGACGAGATGCGAAGAAACCTTCGTTCGTCGTCGCTCGCGACGCGCGGCCCGTCGCGCTCGCGCCGCGCCTTTGAGGGCGGCGCTTGAGCGGTCGGAGCGAGCCACGGAGCAGCCGAGGCGTACGGACGATGCGCCGCGATGAACGTCATCGCAGCCAGCGCGACCACCACGGCCCACCAGACGTTTTCGTCGGTCGCGAGCACGCCGATGAACACCGACGCAAAGAGCGAGCCCAGCACGGCGAGGCCACCCGAGTTGACTCTGAACGCCGCCGCGTCCGCGACGACCGCCAGCATCCACGCGGCGGCACCCGCGACGATCACGTAGCCGCTGACGAAGTCGGTTGGCGCCACCACCTCTCTGAAGTGCTCGACCGCTTCGGTCAGATCGGCCCGGGCTGCGGTGAGCGTGGCACCGGTTGGAACGAACCCCCAATAGAGCGTGTTCGGATACAGCCCCAGCGACAGCACACTCACGACGAGCGCGAACGAGCCGACGTAGGTGAGCGCGAAGTTCGCCTTGGCGCGCCGGGCCAGCGCCGCGACCAGATGGCCTCCGAGGGTCATCGGCAGCACCACCGTGAACACGAGCCTCGAGTCGGTCAGCAGCCGTGTGAGGCTCAGCACCCAACTCACGCTCATGACCGCCAGCGCGATCTCAGCCTGAAGCATCAGCTGGCGGCGACTCACGGTCACGTCGGCACCGCTCGTTGGACTTGGGCGGGCGTCGGCTTCGCGTCTTGCGCCTCGTTCCACAGGGTCCCCACCTGATCAACGTTCGACAGCCCGATCAGCTTGAACTGGCCGCGTCGGCTCAAGTCGCCGCTCGAGTCGCCGTCGACCCGCAACACGGTGAGCGACGCGCCGTCGCGCATCAGCACCAGGCTCGCGTCGAGCTGGCTGTCGCCGGCTACCTCGGTCGCGCCCAGCACCGCGACGTACGCGCTCGCGGCGCAATCTTGCAGCTGGGTGAGGCCGATGCGCAGCGTGGCGGTGCTGCGGAGCTGCACCTGCGCGAGGTAGTCGAGCACCGCCGTCAGATCGTGGTGGCGAGAGCTGCCCACGACGACGCCGTCGGAAGTGGTGACCAGCTGAACTCGGTCGCGGCGGCGCGCGCACGCCGCGGCGACGCTGGCTATCGCGCTGACGGCGACCTCAAACCGGTCGGCGTCGTGGTCGTACGCAGCCGCCCTGGTGTCGAGCAGCAGCGCCACTCGATGCGCACGCGGGTTCTCGTCTTCTCGAACCATCGGACGCCCCAGCCGAGCGGTCGAGCGCCAGTGAATGCGCCGAGGGTCGTCACCGATCGTGTAGTCGCGCAGCGCGTAGAAGTCGTCGCCCAGCCGCTGCAGCCGCAAGGTGTCGCTCGCCGCTCCGGTGATTTGACCGCCCGGCGTGAACGCCACCGGTGCCAGCTCGACGAGCCGGGGGTACACCAAGAAGTCGGTCGCTGCTCCTCCGGCGACCGTCGCCGTCGTCAGCCCCAGCGGATCTCCGATCGTCACCCGGGCGGGCCCGACCCTTATGCGCCCGCGCCTGGCGGTCGGCAGCTCATACGCGACGACGGCGCGCTCGTTCGCGTAGAACGGCCCGGCGTGCAGGCGAATGCCGGCGGTGGTCGCCACGTGATCGGTGATCTCCACGATCCCGCAGTAGCGGTTGAGGTTGGCGACCTCGAGCGTGTTGGTCGCGGTGCCGCCGATGTTGACCGCTTCGGGTCTGATGGTTCTCACGAGCCGCAGCCGCACTCGCCGCAGCGCGAGCCACGCCGCGCTCACGACCACCGCGCCGATGCCAGCGAGCCCACCTATCGCCAGCTCGTCGGTGCCCATCACTCGTCCGGCGACGACCAGTACCGCTCCGGCCACGAGCGTTCGTCTTCCGTTCTTCGTGAGCCGCACGTCGCGCAGCTGGCCTTTGCGCGCGAGCTAGGAGACGGCCGTCGGCACCGGCACCGTCGACAGCACGTCGTCTAGCACCGCAACAGCCGTGGCGCCTCCGAGGAGCGCGTCGGTGGTGAGCAGCAGGCGGTGACAAATGACGCTCGGCGCGACCGCCTTGATGTCGTCGGGCACCACGTAGTTGCGGCCCGAAGCGGCGGCGTACGCCTGTGAGACGCGCTGCAGATCGAGCATCGCGCGAGGGCTCATCCCCAGCTTGGTGCTCTTGTGTCGCCGCGTCTCGGCGGTGAGCGCTCCGATGTACCTCTTCAGCGCCACGCTCACGTGGACCCGCGCAACAGCGCTGGTCATGGCCGCCAAGTCGTCTGCGGACGCGACCACCGGCACCTCGGCCCGGGCGGTCGTGGTGCGGCGGGCGAGAATGTCGACCGCGGCCTCGGCGTCGGGGTAGCCCACGTTGATGCGCATCTTGAACCTGTCCATTTGCGACTCCGGCAGGGGGTAGGTGCCCTCGTGCTCGATCGGGTTCTGCGTGGCGACCACCATGAACGGCGGCTGGAGCGCCCTGGTTACTCCGTCTGTGGTGACCTGACGCTCTTCCATTGCTTCGAGGAGTGCCGCTTGCGTCTTGGGCGAAGCTCGGTTCACCTCATCGACCAGCACGATGTTCGCGAACACCGCGCCGGGCCGGAAGTTGAACGTCGAGGTCTGCTCGTTCCAGACGTCGACGCCGACCACGTCTGAGGGCAGCACGTCGGGCGTGAACTGGATGCGCCCGAAGCGGATGTCGATCGAGGCTGCCAGCGCCTTAGCCAGGCTGGTCTTGCCGACGCCGGGGACGTCTTCGATCAGCAGGTGCCCGTCTGAGACCAGGCACAGCAGCGCCAGCCGGATGGCGTCTGACTTGCCGATCACGACCGACGCGACGTTGTGCGCGATTGCGTCGAAGCTGTCGGTGAACGCCGTCAGCTCTTCGCCGCTGGGAACTTCGCTGGTTCCGCTAGTGGCGGGTGCGGGCGGGCTAGCCGCGGTCACTGCGACGCTTCCTGGGTCGTTCATCTGTTACCGATCCTGAACTCTGTGCTCGTCGACGTGGCTGGCGCGTCGCCAGGGTAGCTAGCGCTGTCGCTCACCGACGTGATGGCATCGAAGATCGCTTGGTCAACGCTCGTGCGGGCACGGTCTACGTCAGCCGCCACGCTGGCCGAGCTGGTGAGTTCCGCGTCGGCCCACCCGCGAAACCGGGCCAGGTGGTCGTGCGCCGCCGCGCCCATGACAGCTTCATACGGCTCAACCTTCACGTGGCGGTACCAGACGCACGACATCCGGCTGCCAGCTCGGGTGCGTCGCTGGGAGATGCCCACCAGCTTCCGGCCGTCGGGGGCGACGACCTCGCCGCGACCCGCCGACACCATGCACAGATCGCTCATCGGCGCACCGCTAGCTCTCGTCGCTCTAGTGGCGGCGAGCGAGCCCGGCTGCTCAACCGCAGATGCAGGCACGCCGGATGAGGTGAACGCTGCGGCGATGGCGCGCCCGAGCCACAGCGTCGAGTTGCTCACGTCGATGCAATAGAGGGGGTCGTCGGCGGGCACGAACACGTCCACCCAGCTCGATTCGGCTGCGTCGAGCCACACGAGCCCGCCGCCGCTATCTCGACGCACCACGTCGACCGGCGTGGGTCGCGCTGCTGCGTGGCGACGACACCGTTCTTCTAACTCAACTGGGGTGGTCGAGCCCAGCACCCACGCGTCGCGGCGCGCGACCTGAACGCTCAACGACCGACATCCGTTCGACGGAAGCGGCCAGCCGTGCAGTTCGGCGGCGTCAGCGAAGTGCCGCCGCAGCACGAACGGATGTGCGTTTGTCAGCGGCCCGCTAGGTGGCGCTGAGTTCGACGAGAGGCTGCTTCGTCGTCATCGCCGGGAGGTACGGCAGCCACTCAGCTGGAGGCATCTTGCGCAGCCCCGCGGCGACCGCGAGCGGATCGGGCGCGTACGGCGCTCGCGCCAGGTCGAAGCGAAACTCTGACAGCAACCGGTCGCCCTTGTCGACGTTGCACTGCCGACAGCAGGCGACCACGTTCTCCCAGGTGTGCTCGCCGCCGCGGCTGCGCGGGTGAACGTGGTCGATGCACTCGGCAACTCGACCGCAGTACTGGCACTCGTGGTTGTCGCGCACGAACACGGCGCGTCGATGCAGCGCGGCTCGACGCCGGTGCGGCACCGGCGCCCGGCTGCGAAGGCGCACCACCGACGGCGCCAAGAACACCAGCGACGCCGAGCGCACCTTGTCGTCGGTCGTGTGCACCACGTCAACCTTGTCCGACAGCATCAGCACCAACGCGCGCCGCACCGTGGTGATCGACAGCGCCTGGTAGGTGACGTTGAGCACCAGGGCGCGGCCCTCGAGCACAGTGCCGGACGCCTCGGAGGTCACGGTCGCGGCTCCTCATCGGCCGCGAGCGCGCGGACCGCGCGCGCGTGAAATCGCATCGTTGCATCGGTGCCGGCGCACCAGCTGAGCCAGCTCAACACGTCGCTGGTCGTCGCGCCCGTGTGTGAGAGCCGCGCGCCAGCGGGGCCGCCGCGATGCGTAGACGCGCGAAACGCCAGGTAGTCGGCGCACGGCAGCGGCAAGAACGGCCAACGCAGCCACCAGCCGTTGGGCGTCAGCCGAACGGCTTGGGTGAGCGCGGTGCCAATGAGGCGCGGGCGCGCGGCGACCGCTGCGATGATCGCTAGCGATCGGGTAGCTCCGTTGGGTGCCCACGGCTTTGACACGGTCGTTGACGCTAGCGGCGCTAGCGGGACACGTCAGGTAACCGCTCGGCGCGTCGGGGCGCGCGTGGCAAACGCCGCGCGGTCTGGTACACAAAGTGGAGTGAAGTGGTATGAAAAAGCACGCTGTGGTTTGAAATGTGCGCGCCGTGTGGTACAGATAGGCGGTGCTGATGGAGGGCCTGTGGGACGGACGAGCACATGAATGACACGGCTTTGTCGCCGGCTGCGCTGGGCGTCGGAGCGTCGCTCGCCGTAGAGCCGTTCGTCGGCCGGTTCGAGCACTCGCTCGACCCCAAGGGGCGCATCGTGCTGCCGGCTTCGTTCAGGAGCCACTTCGAGACCGCCGGCTTCCTCACCAAGAGTTCAGAAGGATGTCTCGCGCTCGTTACCCCCGGTCGGTTCCATGCGATCGCATCTGAGATGGTGCAGCTAGCCACCGACGGCGGCTCATCGAGGCGGGCCGCTAAGCGAGCGTTTGGCGCGAGCGCAGCCCGCATAAGCGTCGACAAGCAGGGCCGCTTCGCGATACCCGAAGAGCTTCGTCTTTTCGCCGGGCTCGAGCGCGACTGCGTGGTGGTCGGCGCCATCGACGCGGTCGAGCTGTGGGACGCGTCGCGCTGGGGGTCGATCAACGCGGCAGGCGAAGCGTTGCTGGCTTCGCCGGAAGGCGATTGAGGTGGTTGCGCTGATGAATGCCGAAGTTCGCTCGCAGTTTGTTGATGACCGCTTCCACTCACCCGTCATGGTCGCGGAGGTGACCTCAGCGCTGGCCGCAGTTCCGCGCGACCAGCCAGACGGTTTCGTGCTCGACGCCACCGTCGGTGGTGGCGGGCACGCCGTCGCTCTGCTCGCCGAGCGCGCCGACCTCGCGCTCGTCGGCATCGACCGCGACCCTGAGGCCGTCAGCGCAGCGCGCGAGCGCCTCGCGCGCTTCGACGAACGAGTTCGCGTGACGCAAGCACGCTTTGGCGAGCTCGACCGGCTGCTCGCTGCCGAGCCAGCTGCGGCTCGGCCGCTGCTGGGCGCGTTGTTCGACTTCGGGGTGAGCAGCCACCAGCTCGACACGCCGGCTCGTGGGTTCTCGTATCGGCACGATGGCCCGCTCGACATGACGATGGGCACCGACGCCACGCTCACCGCAGCAGACGTCGTGAACGACTACGACGTGGCCGAACTCGCGAGGGTGCTGCGCGACAACGCGGATGAGCGGTTTGCCGCGCGCATCGCGCGTGCCATCGACCGAGCCCGGCCGCTCACCTCGACGCTCGAGCTGGCGGACGTCGTCACCAACGCCATCCCTGCGGCGACGCGCCGCCGAGGTCGACACCCAGCGAGGCGAGCGTTCGCCGCCATTCGCATGGAGGTGAACGACGAGTTGTCACAGATCGTTCCGGCGCTGCGCGCGGTGCTGGATCGCTTAGTTCCCGGGGGTCGAGCCGTGACCCTCACTTACCACTCCAAGGAGGACCGAATGGCCAAACTTGAGTTTCAACGAGCGGCGGACGGCGTCTGCTTTTGCCCGGCGTCGCTGCCGTGCATCTGCGGAGCGCAGCCATCCGTCACGCTGATCCCCAAAGGGGGAGTAAAGCCGACGGTTGCGGAGGTGCGCGACAACCCGCGCGCCGCCAGCGCCCGTATGAGGGTCGCCCAAAAGCTCGCTCCCGCCGCGTCGTAGCGCCCCGTCGCCGCTGTCGGCGTTCTAGCTGTGACGACCCAGACCCCAACGCGCCGCGGGCCCAGCCCAACGCGTCGCAGGCCCAGCCCAGCGCGCCGCAGGCCCGATGGACCGCACGAGCCAGCGCATCAGCGCGGGCGCACTCTTTGGCGCGCCAAGAAGACGCTCGGAACTCGCCTGGTCGGGCTCACCGTCGCGCTGGGGGTAGCGACGCTGGCGGTGCTGGGCGCACTCGCCGTGTTTCACGTGGTGCTGGCATCAGGTCAGTACAAGATCGCGGAACTGGAAGAGCGCATAACCAACGCCCGCGAAGCTGTGGCCGACCTGCGCTATGAGATCGAGGTTGTGCGCTCACCGGCCACGGTCAATGAGCTGGGTGCTGAGGCGTTAGGGCTACAAGTGGCGCCCAGTCCGGTGCACGTCAGCGTGTCGAATGCGCACATCGCCGGCACGCGCGGCGCGATCAGCAAGAGCGACCCAGCCAGTCAATCGCTGTCCAGTCAATCGCCGGCCAGCTCGTTCACCTATCGAGGTCAACAAAGTGCGTCAGCTTCAGCTGATTGATCGCCTAGCCGCGGCGTCTAAGCCGGTCCAGCGAGAGCTGCGGTTCGACGAAGCGCACCCGCACGGGTCTTCCCCCGCCCACCCGCACGGG
>CAYRJD010000031.1:0-75014 GCA_964424585.1 uncultured Acidimicrobiales bacterium
CGACCCAAACCTCCAAGCCGCACTCAACCGCCTCGAAACGTTCCTCACCGACGCGGTGAAGCACGCCGAGTACGACCTCGACATCGCCGTCAACCGGCGCACCAGCCCCGCGCACAGCGTCCGCGTCGGCTGGACGCCCAGCACGTCCACCGCGACGTTGCGGCTCGACCCCCCGGCCATCAACGCTGCCGCGCGCGCCAACGCGTATGCGGCTGCCGTTCGAGGCAACGCCAAGCTGGCGACCGAGCTGCTAGCGGCAGCCCGAGCGGGCGCCACCGACGCGGATGTTGCCCGCCAGCTAGAGCCAGCCGCTGCCTGCGCCGAACGCATCGCGCACGCCGCCAGCACGTGCGGCTCGCTCGAAGGCGCGGAGGTGATCGTCTATGAGGGCTACGCCACCGCGGTCGACCTGCGCTTCGCCAAAGACGCGCTGACGGGCTAAGCCGCTAGCTGAACTCGCGCAGCCGCTCTTGGCGGCGCTGCTCCTTCGCGTCGCGCTCAGACTGCTTGATGCGCTTCCACTGCTGCGCCAGCTCGTCGTCAGACATCTCGGGCGCGTCGGCGGCCCGCTCGAACACGTGCGGGTGACGCCGCACCATCTTCGCTTCCAACGTCTCGACCACGTCGAGCACGCTGAAGCTGCCCGTCTCTTCGCCGATCACGCCGTTCAGAAACACCTGCAGCAGCACGTCGCCCAGCTCTTCGACCAAGTCGTCGGTCGCCTCCGCCAGCGCGAGCCGCGCATCGACGTGAGCGGGCGTGCTTGGCTCGCAAGCCGCGAGCGTCGCGGCCGCTTCGTCGACGGCGGCGAGCGCCTCGATCAGCTCTTCGGCTTCTTCGCGCGCGTGACGGGTGAGCGACGTGTGCGTCTGCTCACGATCCCACGGGCAATCACGACGCAGCTGGGTGAACATCGAGTGCAGCCGCGCCATCGCGGCGTCGATCGCAGGCACAGCAGCTGGCGCAGGGGGTTCGCTCACGCCGTCGGCTCGGTCACGATGTTGAACGCCTCTCGATCCCAGGTGCCGAGCCTGGGCTCGACCGTGACGTCATACGATCTGACCTGGTCCAGCAGCAGCATCTGGCGGAACGCGGTGAGGTCGTCTGGGTTGTCTTCGGGCTCACGCACCTCGTCGACGAACGCCACCGCGAACACCTCGCCTCCGTCGACGACCTCGGTTTCGATGCGATACGGCTCGCCCACTTCGCCCGCGCCCAACGACACGAACGTGTCGGCGAACGCTCCCACGCGCGACGACCAGTCGGCCTCGACCGCGCAGCCCAGCGACGCCGTGCCGTCCGCGTTCGCCGGTATCACTCCGACGTCGGCCGCTACGACGTCGAAGTCGTCGCCCTCGACGACCCGATTGCGCGCGGCTTGGGCTTGCGCGAGCGTCTCGGTCAGCAAGACGCTCACGCAGCGCGGCGCCAGGCGCTCCAGCAGCTCGGGGTTGTCAGACAGCACTCGGTCTCGGGCGAACGTGTCGAACTCGCCCGCCGCGAAGATGTCGACCACCTGCTGGTTGATGTCGACGTCTGACGCGTCGAGGTCGACATCGAACCCAAAGTCGGTGAGCGCGACGCCGAGCAGCCGCAGGTCGATCATGTTTTCGAGACGCTCGGTGAACCACTCCCGCGTCGGGTTGGCGGGGTCGTCGAGCTGCGACGGCGGAAACTCGATGAGGCTCATCAGCACGTCGTCGACCGTCAGCTCGATGCCGACCGCCGACAGCACCACCGTGTCGCGCTCGCCAGCTAGCACCGCGAACGCTGCATCTAGTTCGGCTGCTCGCTCGCGAGCGTGCCGGGCTGCCAGCTCGGCTTCGTAGTCGTCGCGAGCCACCACGCCGTCTTCGTCGACGTCGATGGCGTCGAAGATGGAGTCGCGATCGAGCGGGTCTGCGTCGAGCTGATCAGCTGCGGAGGTGGTTGCGGTCGCGTCGACTGCATCGTCGGCCACGTCGTCCTGCGAGCAGCCCGCCGCGACCAGCAACGCCGCCAGAGCAGCCAGCCCGACGGCCAGCCGCGCCGCGCGCGTCGGGCTCGCTCTGCCCGCCGAGAGGCTCACCGAACGTCTAGCCACGTCGACCGCACGCCGTCACGCTAGGGGCCCCAGACCCTTGAGCACGCCGACCAGTCGGCCGACCAGGCCGTCGTCGACGGCGTTCACGCCGACCGCCAGCTGCGCGGGCTCGTTCGCGCTCGCCGGCTTGGCGTGAAACCCGCTCAGCTTCGCCTCGCTGATCAGCCGCTTGATGCGCACCTCGTCGGTTCGCCCGAGCGCCATCGGCGTGAACAGCACCCGACCGGTCGAGCCGCTGGCGAGGGCGGGGCTAAGGGGCTTCGGCACGTGCGCGACGCCGTTGATGCCGAGCCGCACGCACTCCGCTCGCAGCAACCCGACCCCCAGCAGCGTCTCGGCCGCAGGCGGCAGCGGGCCGTAGCGGTCGAGCCACTCGTGCTCGATCTCCGCGACCTGCGCCGCTTCGGTCACGCTCGCCAGCCGCCGGTACGCCTCCAGCCGCTGCGCAGGCAGCGCCACGTAGTCCTCAGGCAGGAACGCCGCCACCGGCAGATCGATGGTGATCTCGGGCGACTTCGGTTCGTCCCGGCCCTCCATCTGGTTGAGCGCGTCGCTGACCAGCTCGCAGTAGAGGTCGTAGCCGACCGCCGCTATGTGGCCCGACTGCACGCCGCTCAGCAGGTTGCCCGCGCCGCGCAGCGCCAAGTCACCCATCGCGATGCGGTAGCCCGAACCGAGTTCGGTCGACTCGCCGATGGTGCGAAGTCGCTCGTACGCCTGCTCGCTGAGCGTTCGGTCGACCGGATGAAACAGATAGGCGTACGCCCGCTGGCCCGAACGCCCGACCCGCCCTCGGATCTGGTGGAGCTGCCCCAAGCCCATCAGGTCGGCGCGGTCGACCACCAGCGTGTTGACGGTCGGCATGTCGATGCCAGATTCGATAATCGTCGTGCACACCAGCACGTCGTAGGCGCCGTTCCAGAAGTCGAGGACGACCTGCTCAAGCGTTCCTTCGTCCATCTGGCCGTGCGCCACCGCCACTCTGGCTTCGGGCACGAGGTCGCGCAGCTGCGCCGCGATCAGGTCGATGTCGGCGACGCGGTTGTGCACGAAGAAGACCTGCCCCTCGCGCAGCAGCTCACGCCGGATGGCTTCGCTGACCGCGGCTACGTCGTAGGGCGCGACGTGGGTGAGGATCGGCTGGCGTTCTTCCGGCGGCGTCTGCAACAGCGAGAGGTCGCGGATGCCGGTGAGGCTCATCTCGAGCGTGCGCGGAATGGGCGTGGCGGTCATGGTGAGCACATCGACGTCGGTCTTCACGTGCTTGAGCGCGTCTTTGTGCTTGACGCCGAAGCGCTGCTCTTCGTCGATGACGACGAGGCCCAGATTGGCGAACGCGACGTCAGCCGAGAGCAGCCGGTGCGTGCCGATGACCACGTCGACGCTGCCCGTCGCCAGCCCGCCGATCACCTCGCGCTGCTGGCTGGGCGTGAGGAAGCGGCTGAGCACCTCGACGCGCACTCCGGTGTCGGCGAACCGTTCCGCGAACGTCTGATGGTGTTGCTGGGCGAGCAGCGTGGTGGGGACGAGCACCGCGGTCTGCTTGCCGTTGACCGCCGCGCAGCACGCCGCTCGCACCGCCACCTCGGTCTTGCCGAAGCCGACGTCGCCGCAGACGAGACGATCCATCGGCCGGTCTGCGGCCATGTCGGCGAGCACGTCGTCGATGGCCGACTGCTGGTCTGTGGTCGGCACATACGCGAACGTGTCGGCCATCTCGCGCAGCGCCGAGTCAGCGATGTCGTAGGCGTGGCCGCTGGTGGTGAGACGCTTGCGGTAGAGCAGCACGAGCTCTTGGGCGATCTCGTTGACCGCGGCTCGCACCTTTTCCTTTTGTCGGCGAAACTCGGCACCGCCCATCTTCGACAGCGTCGGCGTCTCGCCGCCGACGTACGGGCGGATGAGGTCGAGCTGGTCGGTCGGCACGTACAAGCGGTCGGTGCCCTTGTATTCGAGTTGCATGTAGTCGCGGACGCCGTCGCCGAACTCTCTTCGGACGATGCCCGCGAACCGGGCGATGCCGTGGTGGTGGTGGACGACGAAGTCGCCTGCGTTCAGGTCTTCGAACGAAGCCTGCGGCGTGGCCCGACGACGAGCCGCGCGGTGGCTTCGACGGCGGCCGCTGAGGTCGTGCTCGCATAGCACAGCCAGGTGCGCGTCGGGCGAGATGAAGCCGTGATGGAGCGGGGCGACGACCACCGACAACCCGCCGGCCAGTCCTTCGTCGCGCAGCGACTGGCCCACCCGGTCGGCCGAGCCGCTGCCGTCGGCCGCCACGAACACGCTCCACTGCGGCTTTGCGCTGAACGCGATCTCACGCAGCTGGGCCAGCAGCGCGTCGGGGCCGCCGGCCACGGGCTGCCAGGCGTGCGCCTCGAGTCGGTCGGGTGGCGTCGCGTCGCGCCCGGCAGGAGCTTGGCTGCCGAGACCGTCGAGCACCAGCACCTGCGCCGCGCAACGTTCGAGCAGCCGGTCGTAGCCGACGTGCAGCTGCGGAAAGGTGGCGTCGCCCTTCACCCCCCACGTGCGCACCAGCGACGCGGCGAGATCGGCGGTCTCCTCGGTGATGTCGGCCGTGCGGTCGGCGAGGCGCGACGGCTCGCACAGCACGACCATCGCGTCGGCGTCGAGCAGGTCGGTGAGCACCGTTTCGTCTTCGACCAGCCACGGCAGCCACGACTCCATCCCATCGAACAGCTCGCCCGACGCGAATCGCTCGAAGTGCTCCGCTGCCCAGCGCTGCTGCGCGGCGAGCCGCCGGGCGACAGCGGTGGTGTCGTCGTCGGCTCGCAGTTCGCGAGCCGGGTAGATGCGAGCAAGAGCGCAGGGCGCGACCGAGCGCTGGTCTGTGACCGAAAACCAGGTGAGCCGGTCGACCTCGTCGCCGAACAGCTCGAGGCGAACGCCCCGTTCGGCCGTTGACGGAAAGACGTCGACGATGCCGCCGCGCACGGCGAACTCGCCGCGGTGCTCGACCTGGTGCTCGCGCCGGTAGCCGAAGCTGACGAGCTGGCGGGCGAGTTCGTCGATGTCGACGGCCGAGCCAGTCGATATCTCGCGCACCCACTCTTCGGTTGGTGCGTGCGCGTCGGGGCCGAGCCGCTGAAGCAGCGCGCGCACTGGGGCGACCACCACCGGCGCTGGGTCGTCGGCACCGTCGTTCGGGCGAGCCGCGCCGCGCAGCAGCGAGACCGCTTCGAGGCGGCGCCCCATCGTTTCAACCTCGGGGCTGACCCGCTCGAACGGCAGCGTCTCCCACGCGCCGAACAGCGAAACGTGCTCGCTGCCCAGCCACACGCACAAGTCGTCGTAGATCTGCTCGGCCGCTACCTTCGTCGGCACAGCCACCACGAGCGGACTAGGCGCGCGCGAGCCCGCCGCGCCGGTCGACGCAGCGGCTCGGGCGTGAGCCAGCGCGGCCAGCGCGAAGGGGCGCATCGCGTCGCTGGCTGCCAACGTAGACGCGCTGCCCGCAGCGGCACGCACGACGCAACGCTGACTGGCGAACGAGCGCGCCGCGGCCCGCAACGCGCCGACGTCGGGCACGTCGGCCGAGAACGCAGCCGGTGCGACGGTGGGGCTAGCCGTCACCGGGTGCAAGCGGTCGACGTCCGTTGAACGCGTTCATCGTCGCTTCGACGCCGGCCGTGGCGATCGAGTTGATCGCCTCGACCGCGACCTCGAGCGCCGCGTCGAGCGCTGCTCGCTCGGCTCTCGACGGGCGGCTGAGCACGTAGGAAACCCCCGCGCTCCCAGCGGGCGGCTTGCCCACGCCGATGCGCACGCGGCTGAAGTCGGCCGCGCCGGTGTGCTGACGGATCGAAGCCAGGCCGTTGTGCCCGGCGAACCCGCCGCCCGCTTTCACCCGCAGCGCACCGGGCGGCAGATCGAGTTCGTCGTGAACGACCACCAGCGCCGCCGCGTCGCTGATGCCCGCGCGCCGCAGCAGCAGCCGCACCGCTTGACCTGACTCGTTCATGAACACCTCAGGCACCGCGCAGTCGACCCGTAAGATGTCGCCCGACTCGGCTGGCTGGGGCGCTGGCAGACGCACCGTCGTGTGCTGCGCCTTCAGCCGCCGCACCGAGCGCAGCGCCTCGTCGTGGGTGTCGACGAACCGTCGCACGACGTCCGCGCCGACGTTGTGTCGGGTGTGGCTGTACTTGCTCCCGGGGTTGCCCAGACCGACGACGAGCAGATCGGCGGGAGTGCCCCGACGGCTACTCCGCTTCAGCTTCTTCGGCGCCCTCAGCCTCGGCCCGCTCGCCATCTTCGTCGACCGCTTCCTCGTCGGTCTCGCCCGCGGCGATCGACGCGCGGCTGCGCTGACCGATGACCACGAGCGTGTCGTCGCCGAGCTGGCTGACCATGCCGTCGGGCAGCGCCAGGTCGCCGACGCGCACCGGGTTCTCGATGGTCAACTCGGTGATGTCGACCTCGATCGACGGCGGAATGACACCCGCGGGCGCCTCGACGGTGAGCGACATCAGCTGCTGCTGCACGACTGCGCCTTGGCGCGACGCGAGGGTGGCCTCGCCGACCAGGTGGAGCGGGACGTCGACGACGAGCCGCTCGTCGAGCGCGATCAGCATGAAGTCGACGTGGGTCACGCGATTGGCGATGGTGTCGCGCTGCATGTCCTTGACGATCGTGAGGTGGTCGGTGCCGCCGACGTCGAGCGTGATGATGGCGTTGGGGCCCGCCGCGTTGAGCGCCGTGCGGAAGCGCAACCGGTCGAGCGTCAGCGCGACCGGTTCGGTGCCGTGGCCGTACATGACGGCCGGGATCTTGTCTGAGCGCCGCAAGCGCCGCGCCGCGCCGCTGCCGCGGTCGGTGCGCTGGGTGGCAGCGAGCTTTAGCTGTTCCATCTGTGTTTGCCTCAACGGTCGTGCGGAGCCCTCCGCGTGAGCGGTAAAGGCTACGGGCTAGAACAGGTTTTCGCCCGAGAAGATCTCCGACACCGAGGCGTCTTCAAACACCGACTCGAGCGCGTCGGCGAAGATCGGCGCGACGCTCAGCACCTTCAGCTTGTCGAAGTGCTTGCTCGACGGAATGGGCACCGTGTTGGTGACGACCACCCCGCTGAGCGGCGAACTCGTCAGACGGTCGACGGCTTCGCCGGAGAACACGCCATGGGTCGACGCGCACAGCACCTCCTGCGCGCCTTCCGCGGCGACCGCTTCGACGGCCGAGCAGATCGTGCCCGCGGTGTCGATCATGTCGTCGACGATGACGCAGGTGCGGCCAGCGACGTCGCCCATCACGCCCAGCATCTCCACCTCATTCGGCGTGTCGACCGAGCGCCGCTTGTAGATGGACGCCACCTCTGCGTCTAGGTGGCGGGCGTAGCGCTCGGCGACCTTCACCCTCCCCGTGTCGGGCGACACGACCACCGCGTCGCTTCCCACCACACCCTGGAGATATTCGATGAGCACGGGCGCCGCGGTGAGGTGATCGACGGGGCCGCTGAAGAAGCCCTGGATCTGGCCGCTGTGCAGGTCGATGCTGATGAGCCGCTGGGCGCCCGCGTGGAAGAACATGTCTGCCAGCAGGCGCGCCGTGATCGGTTCGCGGCCGGCCGACTTGCGGTCTTGGCGGGCGTAGCCGTAGAGCGGCGCAACCGCGGTGATGCGCTTGGCGGACGCTCGGCGAGCCGCGTCAACCATGATGAGGTGCTCCATGATCGCGTCGTTGACCGACATGGTTTCGCACGCCGCGTGGCTCTGGATGATGAACACGTCGCCGCCGCGCAACGACTCCGCGGGTCGGCACTTGATCTCGCCGTTAGCGAAGTTGACCAGCCCGGGGTCGTCGAGCTCGACGCCGAGCTGGGTGGCGATGTCGGCCGCCAGCTCGGGGTTGGCTCGGCCGCTCAGCAGGTGCATGCGCTTTTTGGTGACTAGCTCCATGCGCGTGCCTCGGGTATCGGCCTGGCGGGACGCGCCGACACTACCCGCGCTCAGGCGATCGCAGCAGGATCGCTTCGCAGGCGGCTAGCTCGTCGGGCGTGTTGGCGCCGAGGATTTCGGCCGGGTCGTGCGTCGGCACCGCGAGCACGGTTTCGTGCGCGTCGGTGAGACGTGCGATTGCGTCGGTGAGGTACCGCTCGCCCGACGTCGGGCTGACGTCGACTTGCGTCAGCGCGGCGGTCAGCTTGGCGCGGTCGAAGCAGTAGGCCGACGCGTTGACCTCGTTCGTCTGCCGCTCGGCTGGCGTCGCGTCGGCGTGCTCGACGATGCGAACGACGGCCGCTGGCTGGCTGGGGCTGGCAACTCGCACGATGCGTCCGTAGCCGGTCGGGTCGTCGAGGTGAGCGGTCAGCAAGGTGGCTGCCGCGCCGGCGTCTCTTCGCGCGCGGACCAACCGAGCGATGGTGGCGGCCCCGATGAGCGGCGCGTCGGCCGCTAGCACCACGACGTCGTCGGCGTCGCGCCGACTGGACGCGTCGGCTGGCTCACCCAGCGCCGCCAGACCAACTTCGGCCGCGGCCGCTGTGCCGCTGGGCTCGTCTTGGGTCGCGAAGCAGACGTCGAAGCCCGCCGCGTCGGCCGCGTCGCGCACTCGTCGTCCGTCTCGCCCGACCACCACGACCGGCCGCTTCACGCCAGCTGCCGCGAGCGTTTCCAGCACCCAAAACAGCATCGGCTTGTTCGCCACCGGCTGCAGCGCCTTGGGCACGTCAGACCGCATCCGCTTGCCGTGACCCGCCGCCATCACGATGGCTCGTGGCTCGGGGAGGAGGACTCGAACCTCCACCGTCGGGACCAAAACCCGATGTCCTGCCATTAGACGATCCCCGAATAGCTCGCCGCGACCGCACCGCACCCAAGCCGGCGTCACGCCAAAGCGTAGTGAGGGCCGTTAGCCTGCGGGCGCTCATGGGAAACCTCATCAAGAAACGCCGCAAGCGGATGCGCAAGAAGAAGCACCGCAAGATGCTGCGGCGCACTCGCTACCAACGCCGCAACCGGTAGCTGACCGGTACTCGTCGGGCTCGGTGAAGTGACGCTGACCACACGCAACGGGTTGCTCGCCGCCGTCTGCGGCGCCGCTGGCATGGCGGTGACCATCGGCGTCGGCGAACTCGTAGACGGGCTGAGCGAAAACACGCCGTCGCTGGTCGTCGCGACGGGCGAGCTGCTGGTCGACTACACGCCCGGCGACGTCGTCGCGGTGAGCATCGAGACCATCGGCATCGCGCAGAAGACGCTGCTCGGCATCATGCTGGTTGCGCTCGCAGTGGTGGTCGGGGCGCTGGCCGGAAGGCTCGCCCACCGAGGCAGGCTGAACGTGGGCGCCGCGCTGTTCGCGCTCGTCGGCGTGGTGGCCGGCTTCTCCACCGCACGCAACCCGATGACCGACGCCTGGATCGGGTGGCTGAGCGGACTGCTGGCGGCCGGCATCGGAGCCGGGGTTGCTTTCGTCGCGCTGGCCGCGTTCGGCTTGCTGGGTGTGCGGGCCGGTGCTTCGTCGGCCGGGTCGTCGGGCTCGGACGCAGCAGCGGGCGACGGCGCGAGCTCGGCGCTCGGCGCCGGCGGCCAGCCTTCGACCAGACGCGGCTTTTTGACGCTCGGCGCAGCCGGCGTGACAACCGCCGCGCTCGCGCTGGCTGGCCGGAGGTTCAAGATGAACTCGGCCGTCGACGCGGCGCGCGACGACATACAGCTTCCCGACGTAGCGCGCGACGCTGGCTCGCAGCCGGTCTCGCCCAGCGCCTCCACGACGCCGACCGCCGGCGCGCTGGGACCCGCGCCGGCCGCGCCGCAGCAGGTTCAGCAGCGGCTCGCCGCGCTCGGCACCTTCGACGACCTCGAAGGCGTGACCTCCTACATCACGCCGAGCGACGACTTCTATCTCATCGACACCGCGCTGACCAAGCCGCGCGTCAACCCGGCCGACTGGCAGCTCAGCATCGGCGGCATGGTGGAGCGCGAGGTCACGTTCACGCTCGACGACATCTTGGCGATGGAGTTAGCCGAGTACCCGATCACGCTGTCGTGCGTGTCGAACCCCGTCGGCGGCGACCTAGTCGGCAACGCCGTTTGGACGGGCGTGCCGCTGGTCGAGCTGCTCGACCGAGCGGGCGTGCACAGCGACGCCAGCCAGGTGGTGGGTCGGTCGGTCGACCACTGGACCGCCGGCTTTCCCACCGAAGTGCTGAGCGACGGTCGGCACGCCATCGTGGCGGTGGGCATGAACGGCGAACCGCTGCCGATCGATCACGGCTTTCCGGCGCGCCTCGTGGTGGCCGGGCTGTACGGCTACGTGTCGGCGGTGAAGTGGGTCGAGTCGGTGACGCTGACGACGTGGGAAGACTTTGACGGCTACTGGGTGCCCAGAGGCTGGTCGAAGCGCGGGCCGATCAAGATTCAGAGCCGCATCGACCTGCCGCGCCGGAGCCAGCGCCTGACGGCCGGCCAGGTCGTCACGCTCGCCGGGATCGCGTGGGCGCCGAACACCGGCATCTCGGCGGTCGAGGTTCGCATCGGCGACGGCGGGTGGGAGCGGTGCGAGCTAGCGGAGACGCTGGGCAACGACACGTGGGTGCAGTGGCGCTACCGATGGACACCGGTTGCTGGCAACCACCAGATTAGCGTGCGGGCGATCGACGCCAACGGCGCGATGCAGCCGGTGGGTCCGGCGTCGCCTCGCCCGAACGGCGCAGAGGGGTACCACACCATCACCCGAGGAGTGGCAGAGGCGTAGCGGCCAGCTCAGTAGCCCGGTGCCCAAGAACCCCCGATGGGGCCCGTCGTGCTGACAGTCACAGCCGCCACGCCTTCGTGCGTTACATCCGGGAACGTTCCGCGCACGAAGAACGCGCCGCCGCTGCCCGCGAGCTGCGGCATCTCGCCGGTCTGGTTGCCGAGCGCGTCTCGCCACGCCGCCAGCTCGGGCGCGATTGCCAACGTTGCCGGCCACAGGTCGTTGCGCGAGCGGCTCGCTGGCCGCAGCTCGTCCCACGCCTCATACACTCGACGGGTCGACACCACCAGCGGCGGAATGAGCACCGTGAACTCTTCGTGCGCGGCAGCCAGCACCTCCACCTGCTCGCCCACACCGGTCACCCGGGCTCGACCGCCGACCAAGCAGAACGCCACGTCCGCCCCGAGCGCCGCGGCCGCTTGAGACGTGACCGGCGGGTCGGCTCGGCCGGTCTCGTTGGCCCACCGCAGCACGGCTGCCGCGTCGGCCGACCCACCGCCCAAGCCAGCGCCCACGCCGATGCGCTTGGCCAGGCGGACGTCGGCTCGCACGCCGACCATGTCGAGCGCCCGAGTGACCAAGTTGTCGTTCGGGTCGATGGGCGTGGTCGGCTCGGCTGCGGGTGCTTCGTAGACGACGTCGACGCTCGACGTGCCTGAGGTCGGCTTGAGCGTGAGCGTGTCGTAGAGGTCGACCGTCACCATCTCGGCGTCGATGGTGTGCAGCCCAGCGTCTCGCACGCCGGTGACGAACAAGCTCAGCGTGAGTTTCGCGGGCGCCAGCAGCGCGACCGGCTCGATGAGTTCGGAGGCGCTCACCGCTCCAGGCTCGCACGCGCGAGGCCGAGCCACTCACCCACGTCTAGCTGCTCTGCGCGGCTGGTGGGGTCGATGCCTGCGGCCGCGAACGCGTCGAGCGTGACGTGTTGGCGCAGCGTGCGTCGCAGCATCTGACGGCGCCGGCCGAACCCGGCTCGCAGCAAGCGCTTGGCCTGCTGCTCGACGTCGTCGGCTGCTCGCTGGTGGTGGCGGGTCACCCGCACGAGCGCGGAGGTGACCTTCGGCTGGGGCCAGAACACCGTGGGCGGCACGCGTCCGACGATGTTGGCGTGCGCCTTCAGCGCGACGCGCACCGACACCGCGCCGTAGGCGGGCTGGTTGGCTCGCGCGACGAGCCGTTGCGCCGCTTCGAGCTGGCACATTACCAGCATTTTGTCGACGGCGGCCACGTCGTCGAGGAAGTCGATCACCAGCGACGTGGCGACGTTGTACGGGAGGTTGGAAACCATCGACCAGCCTTCGCTGGCGGTCGGCTGCCAACCCGTGGCATCGAGCGTGGCTGGCCAGTCGAGCGCGCGGGCATCTGCGTGGAGCACCTGCACTTCGCCTGACTCGGCGAGAGGTCGGTCGCCGGAGGCTCGTTCGTCGGGTGCTCGCTCCGCCGAGGCTCGGTCGTCGGGTGCTCGCTGGGCGAGCACCAGCCGCAGGCCGGCGATGAGCTTCGCGTCGGTCTCGACCGCCAGCACCCGGCAGCCGACGTCCAGCAGTCCGAGCGTGAGGCTGCCCAAGCCCGCGCCTACCTCGACCACTCGCTCGGCGGGTGCCACGTCGGCCAGTCGAACGATCTGGGCGATCGTGTTGGGCTCGACCACGAAGTTCTGCCCGAGGCTCTTGTTGGGCGACGCGCCCAGCTCGCCGAGCAGCTGCCGAACGCGGGTTTGGCTCAGCGTCAGGCTTGCGTCCCGGCCGCTGGCGCCTCGCGCGTCGGGAGGTCTGTCGACCCGTCCACGGGCAGTCGAAACAGCGCCGCGGCGTTCGCGGTGGTTTCGCGCGCCGCCTGGGGTGCGTCGATGCTCCGCACCTGCGCGACCAGCTCGCCGACGAGCGTCACCCAGGCGGGACGGTTGGGCTTGCCTCGGTTCGGAACCGGTGCCAGGAAGGGCGCGTCGGTCTCGACGAGGTAGCGGTCGGGCGGCGTCAGCGTTGCTGCCTCTCGCACCTCGGGCGCTTTCGGGAACGTGACGATGCCGCTGAACGACAGGCTCGCGCCCGCGTCGAGCGCGCGGCGCGCTTCGACTGGGCCGCCGGTGAAGCAGTGAAACACGGTGCGCTGCGGGGTACCGACGTCGGCTAGCACGCCGAAGGTGTCGTCCCACGCGTCGCGGGCGTGGATGACCAGCGCCAGGTCGTGGCGGCCAGCAAGCTCGATCTGCTCGGCGAACGCTGCCAGCTGCTGCGTGCGGGGCGAATGCTCGTAGTGATAGTCGAGGCCGCACTCCCCCACCGCGACGACCGCGCCCGAGTTTCGTTCGGCTTCGAGCAGCGCGGCGAGCCCCGCGCGCTCTTCTTCCCATCTGCTGGCGTCGTGCGGGTGCAGCCCGACGGTCGCGGAGACACCGGCCAGCTGCTTGGCCCGCTTCGTCGCCGCGCGGCTGCTCGCGAGGTCGGTGCCGATGTCGATCAGGTGGGCCACGCCTGCTGCGTGGGCTTGTTGCACCAAGGCGTGAGCGTCTGCGTCTTCGACGTCGTTGTGTCGGCGCGCCGATACGTCGTCGGTCGGCAGGTGGCAGTGGCTGTCGACCCACACGGCTCGCCGTTGCGCTGGCTCGGTCACCTAGGCGTGCCTCGGAAAGAGCGGGTCGCCCTTGGTGACCGCCACGCCGCCCGCGTAGCCGCCCCAGCTGGCGGCCTCGGGCAGCGGCTGGTCTTCGGGTCGACCTTGCAGGCCGATGCGCCGCCAGATCTCGGCGGCGGAGTCGGGAATGGCCGGCGACACGAGCATCACCACGATGCGAAGTATCTCCAGGCAGTCGCCGATGACCGCGTCGACCTGGGGCCCAGGCTCGAGCTTCCACGGCTCGACCGCTTCGAGCGCGGCGTTGGCGTCACGGATGAGCGACCACGCCGCGTCGAGCGCGTCGGAGGGTTGCAGCGCGTCCCACGCTTGCGTGGCGGTCTCCACCGCCGTCGACGCGGCCAACGCCAGGTCGCTGTCGGATTGGGGGGCTGGGCCCAGTCCGCCGCACTTGCGCTCGACCATCGTCGCGACGCGGCTGAGCAGGTTGCCCAGGTTGTTGGCGAGGTCGGCGTTGTAGCGGGCGACCATTCCCTCGTATGAGAAGTCGCCGTCGGGGCCGAACGGCTGGTCGTGGAGGAAGTGGTGGCGCACGCCGTCTCGTCCGAAGTCGTCGACCAGCTCGCCCGGCGCGATCTGGTTGAGCGCGGACTTCGCCATCTTCTCGCCGCCGACCAGCAAGAAGCCGTGGACGTGAACTCGCTTGGGCGGCAGCACGCCAGCGCTCATCAGCATCGCCGGCCAGTAGACGCAGTGGAAGCGCAGGATGTCTTTGCCGATGAGGTGCGTGGCCGGCCAGTGCTGGGCGAAGCCGTCGGGGTCGCACTCGTAGCCCGCCGCGGTGATGTAGTTGGTGAGCGCGTCGAACCACACGTAGGTGACGTGCGCCGGATCCCACGGCAGGGGCACGCCCCACTGGATGGAGGTGCGGCTGATGGAAAAGTCTTCGAGGCCGCCACGAATGAAGCCCAACGCCTCGTTGCGCTTGGAGGCTGGCAGCACGAAATCTGGGTGCGCCTCGTAGTAGTCGAGCAGCGGCTGTTCGTACTTGCTGAGCGCGAAGAAGTAGTTCTCTTCGGAGACGTGCTCGACGGGGCGGCGGTGGATGCGGCAGCTGCCGTCGTCGAGTTCGGAGTCGGTGTAGTAGGCCTCACAACTGACGCAGTAGAGGCCTTCGTAGGTGCGCAGCTCGATGTCGCCGTTGTCGTGGCACGCGGCCAACAGCTTCTTCACCGCCGCGTGGTGGCGGGGCTCGCTCGTGCGGATGAAGTCGTCGTTCGAGATGCCGAGCGTTTCCCACGCCTGCTGAAATCGCACGACGGTCTGATCTGCCCACTGCTGCGGCGAGCAGCCGTTAGCTTCGGCGGCGCGCTGCACCTTAAGCCCGTGCTCGTCGGTGCCGGTGAGAAACATCACGTCGTCGCCGCACTGACGACGCCACCGGGCGTAGGCGTCCGCGGTGATGGTCGTGTAGGCGTGACCGATGTGCGGCGCGTCGTTTACGTAGTAGATGGGCGTGGTGACGTAGGTGCTGGGGCGCTCGTTGCGCTCTGCTGGGCCCTCGGCCGGACGCGTTGCTGAGACCCCTGCTGAGCCCTCTGCTGAACCGTCTGCTGGGCCGCTTGCCGCCGACACACGCCTGAGGCTACCGACGCCCTCCCACGAGGCTGGCCGGCTTCGCGCAGGTCACGCAAGAAATCGACTGGCTAATTCGGTTCACCTTTTGCTCAACTAGCGCGGTGCTAGCTCACATCGCATTTGACTGGTCAGAACTCGCCGACGCCGCGGGCAACGTCGCGATCCCCGTCGCCGCCGTCGTCGGCATCGGGTTCGCCCGGTGGCGCAACTACCACGCGAAGCTCGAGAGCTTCAGGCAAGTGCTCATCACCAAGGCCGACGCCGCGCAACGTCACCCGCAAGGGCCAACAGCGCTCGACGCTGGCCCGCCACCGGTGCCGCTCTACTTCACGGCGTGGAGGCTCTGGCTCTGGCTCACGCATCGGCACCTCTACTACGTGCTGTTCGTGCTGCACGACGCGCACGGGCAGAGCACCGCAGTGGTGACGTGGCTGCCCGCGGAGGACATGCCTGGTGCTGTAGCCGCCGCCTCTGGGTATTGGAAGATTCCGCTCGCGACGGATTTCGAGCACCAGTTCAACGAAGCTCGCGAATGCGCCTGGGTGCTGCCAGAGCGCTGCACCATCGCCGTCGGACGGCAATGGCTGCCGGGGGCCGCTCGGCGACAACCCGGAATAACCCGCTAGTGCCGCGCCGCAGCGAAACGAAAACTGGATCATCAACCTCACCGCTAAGGTGAACCAAGGCATACCCTTGTCGCCGGGAGGCACAGATGACTCAGCCAGATGCCAGCGAGCAAGAAGCGAGCCAATCAGCTAGGGGCCAATCAGCCAGCGCGCACGAGGCAACCAACCACGCTCACAACGGTCACTGCCCCACTTGCGGCCAGGCCATCAAGTGCCCTACGTGCGGTCAGGTCATCAAGGACGACACCGCCGCGTCGCAGTGGTTCTTCACGTCTACGGCTCGGTCGCCTATACGGATGGTGTATCGCTAGCTGGCGCGTTCGCGGCGAGACAGGGCGAGGCGGTAGGCGCGGTTGCGCCAGCAGCATCACGACCTCGCCGCGTCCGCTGCCCTCCGCGCTGAACTAACGGGCTAGCTCGCCGACGGAGCCCCTGCGCACCTCTTCGTGCAGCTTGGAGATTTCGTCATCCACGAGGCGGCGGCCTGATCGTCGATGCCGTCGCTAAGGTGACGCTAGGTCTGCTGACGTCGGTCTACGGACGCTGCAAGGAGGCCCCGAATGAAACGACCGGAGTCCAACCAGCCAGGCGACAGCCATTCAGAGGCCGCGCGCGCATCAACCAGTCACACTCATAACGGACACTGCCCGACATGCGGACAGGCCATCAAGTGCCCCGCATGTGGTCAACGCATAAGCACAGACACCGGCGAGTTGCGGATCATCGCACGAAGTTCCAAACAACGACGTAGGCGCTTCGTGTATCGCTAGCTGGGTCGCTCGCCGCGAGACAGGGCGAGGCGGTATGCGCGGTTGCGGCCGACACCGAGCGTCTTGGCGGCTGCGGCGGCGGCGTCTCTCGGGCTGGCTCCGGCTTCGAGGTTGGCGGCGACCTCGGCGACGATTTGGTCGTCGGTCGGCTCGAGCGTCAACTGCGGCCCGAGCACGATCACGACCTCGCCGCGTGCGCTGCCCTCGGCACTGAACTGACGGGCTAGCTCGTCAACGGCGCCTCTGCGCACCTCTTCGTGGAGCTTCGAGATTTCGCGAGCGACGACACAGCCGCGCTCAGGGTCGCCGCTTTCGGCGAGGTCGCTGAGCGTCGCGGCGAGCCGATGCGGCGACTCAAACAGCACCACCGTGCGCGTCTCACGGGCGAGTTCCGCGAGCTGTGCGGCGCGGGCAGCGCCACGGCGCGCGAGCCAGCCGACGAACACGTGCGGCGTCGCCGCAAAGCCCGAAACCACCAGCGCGGCTACGTGCGCGCTCGGGCCCGGTATGACCGCCACCCGACAATCCGCCGCCGCGACGGCGGCGACGAGGTGCTGCCCTGGGTCGGCGAGCGCCGGCATTCCCGCGTCAGACACCAACACGACAGCCCGGCCAGCTTGAACCAACTCGACCACTTCGCCCGACACGTCGGCTTCGGTCGTCTCGCTCGCAACTAGCAGGCGCGGCACTCCGTCGGTTCGGCTGATGTTCAACAGATCGAGCAGGCGGCCCGTACGTCGGCTGTCTTCACAGCAGATGACGTCTGCATCGCGCAGGGCCTGGACTGCGCGCGGCGCGATGTCGGCCAGGTTGCCGAGCGGGGTCGCGACGAGCGTGAGCTGGCCCGCGAGGCTCGGCTGAGGGGGCGCTTCGGTCACGCCTCTTCGGCCGAGCCGGCCGATGGGTGGGTGGGTGCGTCGTCGGCCGTGCCGGCCGAGTCGTCGGCAGGACCAGCTGCGCGCACCTGCACCTCGCTGTCGACGCTCAAGCCCCAGCGTGCGAACGATCCGGCGGTCGCCTCAAGCACCGCGCAGCAGGTAAGCCTCGGCCGCCCCAGACGCCACGGCCGGTACGTCGCGACAGACGCGACGTCGAACGTCGCGTCGCTGCCGTCCAGCAGCCGACGCAGCTGGTTGTCTGCTGAGGCTTCGCCCGCGGGCTGACGGAGGTAGGCGACGTCGATCGCGAAGCGCATTCGGGCGGTGTGAATCCATCTGGCGGGCGCGAGCAGCAGCGCTCCCTGATGCTCGGTGCGACCCATCAGGCCGCGCCGTCTCGACGACCGCGTCACGGCGACCTCGACGCTGGCCATCACGTTGTTGTCTTGCACGAGCCATGCCACGACGTGATTGTTGCGCGCGCAGCGATGATTTGACGAGGAGTTTTTCTTGGCCAGAGCGAAACGCAGGCAACACTGCTCTCATGGCCAACTCCACCGAGCCCCCTAATTGATCTAGCCCGCTGATCTAGCCCGCTGATCTAGCTCGCTGTGCTGGCGACGAGACCTAGGCGTTGAAGCGGAACTCCATGACGTCGCCGTCGGCGGCCACGTAATCCTTGCCTTCGCTGCGCACCTGGCCCAGCTCGCGGGCGCGCTGCCAGCTGCCGGCAGCCAGCAGCTGCTCGTGGCCGATCACGTCGGCCTTGATGAACCCGCGCTCCATGTCGGTGTGGATGCGACCCGCGCACTTCGGGGCGGTCCAACCCTGCTTGAACGTCCACGCCCGCGACTCCTTTTCGCCGGTCGTGAGGAACGTGCGCAGGCCCAACAATCCGTGCGCGGTGGCGATGAACCGCGCCAGCGCGCCCTCGCCAAGCCCGAGGCCTTCCAGCATCTCGCCGCGCTCGTCGTCGTCGAGCTGAGCGGCTTCGGCTTCGAGCTGCACGCACAGCGGCAGCACCGCCACGTCGCCCAGCTCGGCCGCTATCCCGGCCGCCAGCTCGGACGCGCTCTCGATTTGGTCTTCGCCGAGGTTCAGCACCGCCATCACCGGCTTGTCGGTGAGCAGGAAGTGCTCTCGCAGCGCGACGGTGCGGGCGGCGTCGGTGGCGGGCGCGCCGGGGCCGTGCTGCCAAGCTCGGTACAGCGGCGTGCCCGCAGCCAGATGAACGTGCGCGGCTTCGAGCGCTTCGACCTCAGCGGCGATCTCTGCGTCGTTCGGTTCGGCGCGCGCCGCTTTGCGGCGACGGTCGATGCGTCCTTCGATGGTCTCGAGGTCGGCCAGCGCGAGCTCGACTTCGACGACCCGCAGGTGCTCCAGCGGGTCGCCGACGCCCGGCACGTCGTCTGCCGCGAACGCTCGCAGCACCAGCACGATGGCCTCGACCTCGCGAATGCCAGCGAGGAACTTGTTGCCCAAACCCTCCCCCGCGCTGGCGCCCTCGACCAACCCGCCGATGTCGACGAACTGGGTGGTGGCAGCCACGACCTTGGCGCTGTTGCTCATCTCCGCCAGCGCGTCGAGCCGCCCGTCGGGCACCTTGACCACGCCGACGTTCGGGTCGGTGGTCGCGAACGCGTACGGTGCCGCCAATGCTCCGCCGCCGACCAGCGCGTTAAAGAGGGACGACTTGCCAGCGTTGGGCAGTCCGACAAATCCGAAACGCTCCACAGCGACAAGCGAGGGTAGCTGCGCGCGTGCGAGACTGCGGACGATCACCTGACACAGATCACCTCACAGACAAGGAGCAACCCATGGGAGCACCAACCGCCGGACCGCTGGCAGGCATCAAAGTCATTGAGCTAGCCGGGATCGGCCCCGGGCCGTTCTGCGCGATGCTGCTGGCCGACCTGGGCGCGGACGTGATCCGCATCGACCGCACGCAAACCGAAGACCTAGGCATCGATTCGGGCCGCAAGTTCAACGTGCTGAACCGCAACCGTCGTTCGGTCGCGGTCGACCTCAAGTCGCCCGACGGCGTCGAGACCGTGCTCAAGCTGGTCGAGCGAGCCGACGTGCTGATGGAGGGCTTCCGTCCCGGCGTGACCGAGCGCCTGGGCTTGGGCCCCGACGACTGCTTGACGCGCAACCCGAGGCTCGTCTACGGGCGGATGACCGGCTGGGGCCAGCACGGCACGATCGCGCACTCGGCCGGGCACGACATCAACTACATCGCGCTCGCTGGCGCGCTCGGCGCCATCGGTCCCAAGAGCAAACCCAGCCCGCCGCTCAACCTGATCGGCGACTTCGGCGGCGGTGGGATGTACCTGGCGTTCGGCATCTGCGCCGCGCTGTTGGAGGCGCAACGCTCTGGTCAAGGCCAGGTCATCGACGCTGCCATGACCGACGGCACCGCGTCGCTGATGGCGGCGATCTACGGGATGCACGGCGCGGGCGCGTGGACGGACGCCCGAGAGAGCAACTTCCTAGACGGCGGCGCCTACTACTACGGCGTCTTTGAGACCAAAGACCACAAGTTCGTTTCGATCGGCTCGATAGAGGGCAAGTTCCACGACGAGCTGCTGACCCTCGTCGGCCTCGACGACGCGCCGACGGTCGACCGCAACGACCGGGCCGCGTGGGACGACAAGCGAGACCGCGTCGCGGCGATCATCGCGACGAAGACGCGCGACGAATGGGACGACATCATGCTGGGCAGCGACGTGTGCTACGCGCCGGTGCTCAGCCTCGAAGAAGCACCCAAGCACCCGCACAACGTCGCGCGCAGCACGTTCATCGAGGTCGAGGGCGTCACCCAGCCTGCGCCCGCGCCGAGGTTCAGCCGAACGCCCGGCGAAGTGCGCAGCGGGCCCGTCTCCGCCGGACAGCACACCGACGAAGCGCTCGCCGACTGGGGCTTCGACGCCGACGACATCACCAAGCTGCGCGACGTAGGCGCCATCGCCTAGCCGCTCGCGCCGGTAGCGTTGCCGTCGCTATGTCGAAGAAGACGAAGAAGCGCAAGCTGCGCGCGAGACGCAGCAAGGCCAACCACGGCAAGCGCCCAAACACGGGCCGGGGCTAGCCGTCGGCCGAGTCGTTGACGACTGGCACACCGCTGCGCCGGTCGATCTCGTCGAGGATCGGCTGGCTGACCAGCTCGCCGCCGTAGTAGGTGTAGTGAACGCCGTCGGCTGTGCGCACGTTCTTGCCGTTGAGGCTGCGGGTGAAGCGTCCTTGCGGTGACACGATCGCGGCGGCGTCGACGAACGTGGCTCGGGGGAACTCGTCAACCACCTCGGCGACCAGCGGGTTCGCCAACGCCGCGAAGCTGCGCAAGCCGGGCGGCTGCAAGTGCGGAATGCCGACCCACACCAGCAGCCGGCCGGGCCGGTCGGCAGCGCGCAGCAGCGCTCTCACGGCGTCGCGATACAGCTCCTTCCACGCGTCGGTGCCCGCCGCGTGCTCGAGGTGGCCGCGGAACCGTTGATTGTCGTTCCCACCGATGCTCAGCACGATGACGTCGTAGCCGCCCTCTGACACCTCGGCTGCCATGTACTCGGGCCAGTCGAAATACCAAGGCGAGACGTTGCCGGTCGACTTGCGGATGTCTTCGGTGATGACGAAGCGCTCATCTTCGCCGCGCAGCGTCATCATGCCGAACACCGCGCCTCCGACGAGTGAGTCGCCGCCGATGTAGACGTGCAGCGGGCTCTCGCCGGTCGGCACCTCGAGCAGCGACCGACGGTCTGCGCGCGCGAAGTAGTAGTAGGCCTCGGCGCCGACAAGGCCGGACTGGGCTTGCGGCGCGGGCCACAGCAGCGCCGGATCGACCGAGCTGACGTGAGCCGACGAGGGCGGTTCGACTTGGCTAGCAGCGTCTGGCTGAGCCGACGCCGACGCCGGCAGCGATGCGATCAACCAAGCCGCAACGGCTATCGGCCGCAGAGCGTGGCGTCTACCCACCGACGAGGGTGACCACGCCGCGCAGCTCTTCGAGCAGGCGTTCCGACAGCAGCTCGCCGCCTTCGGTGCTGAAGTGGATGCCGTCGGTGAGCCGGGCGTCGATGCGCTGGCCGTTGGGCGTGTCGACGAACCGGCTGTACCCGCCGCCGGGGCCCTCGAACAGCTCATAGGTGCGCACGTAGTGGACACGCTCACGCTTGGCGGCTTCGCTCGCGTAGATCGCGTCGAGCTCGCGCATCTTGTCCTCGAAGCCACCATCGCGCATCGGCGGCAGCCCGACCCAGAGCACCTGACGTCGCGGCTCTGCGGTCGCGATGTCCATCATCGCGCCCACCCGCGACGCGTACTCCGCGACCCACGCGTCGGAGAAGGGCTGCACGTTTCCGTTCGCGGTCACCAGCCCTTGCGCGTCGTTGCCGCCGAACATCAAGATGACGACGTCGGCGTCGTCGGCCGCGAGAATCTCGGTGAGACGCTCGGGCCAGTTGAAGTAGTCGGGGCGACTCAGCCCGCTCGAAATCTCGCTGTCGGTTTCCGCGCTGATCACGCCGGTGTCGTTGGCGACGCTCACCATCTCATCGCCGAAGAAGTGAACGAGCGAGTCGCCCAGCACCAGCAACCGCAGCGGATCGTCCTCCGTGCCCACGAGCTGGTCGACGGCAGCGGCGGCGGGAGGCTCGTCGCTAGCCGGCGTCTCGTCGTCGGCCAGCACGACCGACGGGCTGTCAGGTGCTGGCCCGCTCGGCTCGGGTTGCGTCGCCTGGCTCGGAGCGCCCGCGGGGTCGTCGGCTGGCTCGTCGGCTGGCGTTGCAGTCACGGCGGCGTCGTCGGCGATGGTTGCCTCGTCGTCGGCCGGAGCGGACGCAGCCGAGGTTGCTGGGTCGTCGCCGACCGAGGCGAGCGTGTCTTCGCGGTTCATCGCCTGCGCCAGCCACAGCCGCGGCAGGTGCAGCCCGACGGCGCTCGCGACGGTCTCGACGGGCTCCCACACCGCCAGCGAAACGTCGCGCGGCCAGCCCAGCGGTTTGGTCTGCGCGTCGCGCAGCAGCGCTTGTGAGTTCAACAGCGCGGCCAGCACCAACGCCAGCAAGCCGATGAGCAGCACTCGTCCAGCTGGCGACGAGTTCGTCGAGCGGGCGCGCGCCTCGGTGGTCTCGGATCGCATCAAAACTGGAAGTAGATGAACGGGGCCACGCCGGACGGGCCGAGCGCGTCGATGAGCACCAGCGCCACGGCGAGGCCGGCTGCCTGCACCAGCCACGAGGCACGAGACGCCGCGACGTCGAACGTCTCGCGCAGCGCGACGGGCGTGAACTGCGTCGCCAGCGCGCCGAACACCACGGCCAGCAGCAGCGGGCTGATGACGCCAGCCGAGGTGCCGAACTCGCCCAGCTGAGCGAGCACGTCTACCGCCTCACCCAGCGTCTCGGCCCGGAAGAACACCCAGCCGAAGCACACGATGTGAAACGTCAGCAACCACCGAGCGGTGTCTCCGATCGGCGACGGCCCCTTCGGGCGGCCGCCGCGCCCGCTCCACCAGGTTGAGATCAGCCGCTCGGCCACCAGCGCGACGCCGTGGATGCCGCCCCAGATCACGAAGTTCCACGTGGCGCCGTGCCACAGGCCGCCCAGCAGCATCGTGATCATCAAGTTGCGGAACGTGAACAGCGAGCCGCCGCGGCTGCCGCCGAGCGGAATGTAGAGGTAGTCGCGCAGCCAGCGCGACAACGTCATGTGCCAGCGACGCCAGAACTCACGTATTGACAGCGCCCGGTAGGGCGCGTCGAAGTTCTGCGGAAACCGAAAGCCCAGCAGCAACGCGACGCCGATGGCGATGTCGGTGTAGCCGGAGAAGTCGGCGTAGATCTGCACGGCGTACGCGTATACGCCGACCGCCACCTCAACCCCGCTGTGCGCTTCCGGGTTGGCGAACACGTCGTCGACGATCTCGGTCGCGAGGTACGACGAGATGACGACCTTCTTGAAGAGCCCCAGCAAGATGAGGCGAAACGCTTCGGCGGACGGCACGTAGCGCGGGTCGGGCTGGGCGGCGAGCTGCGGTCCGAACTCGCTGGCCCGCACGATGGGGCCTGCGACCAGCTGCGGGAAGAACGAGAGGTAGACCGCGAAGTCGAGCGGCTCCATCGTCTCGATCTGGCCTCGCCCGACGTCGATGACGTAGCTCATTGCCTGGAACGTGAAGAACGAGATGCCGACCGGCAGCGTGTAGTCGAGCACACCCAGCGACCCTTCGATGCCGATGCGGGCCAGCAGGTTCGACAGCTCGACCGAGAAGAAGTCGAAGTACTTGAACGTGCCCAAAATGAGCAGGTTCGCACTCACGCCGCCGCGCACCCACCACCGCGCGGCGGTGTGATTGGCGAGCCGACGCGCGGCGCTGGCTCGGTCGGCCGCGACCCAGTTGATGACAATGGCGGCCACCAGCAAGAGCACGAAGCGCCAGCTCCAGTAGCCGTAGAAGTAGAAGCTGAACCCCAGCATCAGCCACTTCCATACGGCGCCGAAAGGTCGCGTCAGCCAGTAGACGGCGAACACCGTTACGAAAAACAGCGCGAACGCCAGCGTGGGGAACAACATCGGCAAACCGAAGGTACCGCTCAACGGCTTGCCAAGATTGGCATGTGAGCCGCTCAGGTGACGAACAGATTGCCGCCGTGCTGGCCCACCGGCGGGCGCTGGCGACGGCGTGGTTGGAGGTCGACCCCGATGCGCGCACCGCGGCGGCGACCCGAGAGCACCTAGACGACGACGGCTGGCTCGCCGAACACTTTGGCGACGCGCTGCGCTTTGGCACCGCCGGCCTGCGGGCGCCGATGGGACCAGGGCCAGCGCGCATGAACCGCGTGATCGTCAGGCTGGCCGCCCGAGCCGTCGCGCGAGTGCTCGACGCTCAAGGGTTGGCCGACGCAGGCGTGGTGGTCGGTTTCGACGCGCGCTTCGGGTCGCGCGAGATGGCTGCCGACGCGGCGCGCGTGCTCGCAGCGATGAGCGTCGCGGCGACGCTGATCGACGAGCCGGTGCCGACGCCGGTGGTCGCGTACCTGGCCCTCGAGCGGCGCTGCGGCGCTGCGCTGGTGCTCACCGCGAGCCACAACCCAAGCGCCGACAACGGGCTGAAGGTGTACTGGGCCGACGGCACGCAAATCAGGCCGCCGCTCGATACGGCGATCGAGGCGCAGTTCAACCTGGCCAGCCTCAGCGGGCCTGCCGGCCACTCTCTGGTGACCGACGCCGACCTCGCGCCGATCAACCACGTGACGATGCTCGAAGCACGCTTCGCGGTCGCGTCGTACGTGGGCGCCGCCATCTCGCCTCTCGCCCAAGAAGCTGGCGCGCAAGCCGACGCTCAGGCTCGCTCACAGGCGCCCGCGAGCTCGGAGTTCAGAATCGCCTACACCGCGATGTTCGGCGTGGGCGCCGCGACGATCAGCGCCGCGTTCGCGGTGGCTGGCTTGGCCCAACCGGTGTGGGTAGAGAGCCAGTGCGAGCCCGACCCGACGTTCGGGGGCATGGAGTTTCCCAACCCGGAAGAACCGGGTGCGCTAGATGAAGCCATCGGCGTCGCGCAGCGTCACGGCGTCGCGCTGGTGCTGGCGAACGACCCCGACGCAGATCGGCTGGCCGTCGCCGCGCACGCCCGCGGCGAGTGGCACCTGCTCACCGGCGACCAGATCGGCTTGCTGTTGTGCGACCACCTCTGCGCGCGCCGCGCGGGCTCGGCCCCCGGGTTGTATAGGGACTCGTCGCGCGACCTTCTCGCCGCGTCGTCGGTCGTTTCAGGCTCGGCCGTCGAGGCGTTGTGCCGCAGCCGGGGCGTCGTGCACGTGCGCACGCTGACCGGCTTCAAGTGGGTGATGGAGGCGCGCATCGCTCACCCAGACGCCGACTGGGTGTTCGGCTACGAGGAAGCGCTCGGCTACTCGGTCGGCGACGCCGTGATGGACAAAGACGGCGTGTCGGCTGCGGTCGAGTTCGCCCGCCTCGCGCAGCGCCTAGCTGCGCGCGGCGCCACCGTCGTCGATCGCCTAGACGAGCTTGCGGGCGAGATCGGCGCGTTCGAGACCGCCAACGTGAGCGTGCGCGCGTCGGGTGCCGACGCGATGGCTCAGCAGGCACGTCAGATCGCCGCGCTAGCTACGTCGCCGCCGACGCACGTCGGCAGGTTCGCCGTCAGCTCGGTCGTCGACTGGAACCAGCAGCAGCCGCCGATGCAAACCAACCTCGTCGAGCTGCGTCTCGACGACGACGAACGCTCGGCTGGCTCGCGCACCGCGCGACGGGTGGCTGCTCGGCCGAGCGGCACCGAGCCGAAGATGAAGCTCTACCTAGAGGTCGCCGCGCCGGGCCGTCAAGCCGACCCCGCCGCTGCCCGCGCAGCGTGTCGAGCCGAGCTGGACGAGCTGCGCGGCGCGGCGCTAGAGCTGCTCAACGCCGAACCCAAATGGCGCGCCTAGCTAGTATCGCCCCTGTCAATCTGACTGGGGGAAACGATGGACCCGACCTACTCCGATGAAGCCGAGGGCTACCGCGAGAAAATCCAGGCGTTCTTGGGCGAGCACCTGCCGAGCAACTGGCGCGGCATCGGCCACCTCGACGACGCCGAGCGCGAGACGTTTACCGAAGAGTGGCGCGCGCTGCTGGCCGACAATCAGCTGCTGGCGGTGTCGTGGCCGACCGAGTACGGCGGCGCCGGGCTGAGCGAGGTCGAGCGGGTCGTGCTCGCCGAAGAGTTCACCAAGGCCGGCGTGCCTCAAGGCAACGACAACGACGGCTTCTCGATCACGATGGTCGGCAACGCCATCATCGAGTGCGGCACCGAAGAGCAGAAGCGCCACTTCCTGCCGCGCATCATCAGCGGCGAAGACCGCTGGTGTCAGGGCTACAGCGAACCCGACTCAGGCTCCGACCTCGCCAACTTGGGCACGCGGGCCACCCTCGACGGCGACGAGTGGGTGATCAACGGCCAGAAGATCTGGACGTCGAGCGGCCACACCGCGAACTGGATTTTCGTGCTGTGCCGCACCAACCCCGAAGCGCCCAAGCACAAGGGCATCAGCTTTCTGCTGGTGCCGATGAGCCAGCCCGGCGTCGAGCTGCGTCCCATCATCAACATCAACAACCGTCACGACTTCAACGAGGTGTTCTTCACCGACGCGAAGACGCCCAAGCAGAACGTCGTGGGCGACGTCAACGACGGCTGGCGGGTCGCGAACGTGCTGCTGGGCTTCGAACGAGGCCACGGCGCCACCACCGACGCGCTGCGGTTCCGCGACGAACTCGACCGCATCACCGCGCAAGCGCAAGAGCGCCACCTCACCGCCGATCCGCTGCTGCGCCAAGACCTCGCCCGCGCGCACAGCAAGGTTGAAATCATGAAGTGGCTCGGCCAGCGAGGCGTGAGCCGCGTGCTGGCCGGCCACGCGCCCGGCCCGGAAAGCTCGCTCCACAAGCTGCTGTGGAGCGAGTATCACCAGGAGGTCACCGAACTCTCCATGCAGATTCTCGGAACCGAAGCGACCGCACCGAGCGGGCACCCCGCGAGCAGCGGCATCAACACCGACTCGGTGGGGTCGGCGTTTTCAAGCCTCTCGTGGGTGCAGACGTTCATGGGCGCCCGCCCCGGCACGATCTACGCGGGCACGTCTGAGGTGCAGCGCAACATCATCGGCGACCGCGTGCTGGGGTTGCCACGAGAACCGAGGGCCGACGGCGGCCCGTGGAAGCAGGGCTAAACATGGAACTACGACTTCACGGCAAGACCGCGCTCGTCACCGGCGGCTCCGCCGGCATAGGCAAGGGCATAGCCAAGGCGTTCGCAGACGCCGGCGCGAACGTGATGATCACCAGCCGTAAGGCAGACAAGTGCGAGGCTGCAGTGGCCGACATCGGCGGCGAGAGCGACTTCATCGCCAGCCACATCGGCCACCTCGACGAAGCCGACCGCGTGATCGACGGCACGATCGAACGCTACGGATCGCTCGACGTGCTGGTCAACAACGCCGCGACCAACCCGTGGGCAGGCCCGATGATCGACTGCGACGTGCCGCGGCTCGACAAGACGTATGAGGTCAACCTGCGGGCGCCTCTGCAGTGGACGCAAGTGGCCTGGCAGCGCTGGATGAAAGAGCATGGCGGCTGCGTCATCCACATCGCGTCGGTTGGAGGTCACAAGACCAGCGAAGCGCTGGGCGTCTACTGCATGTTTAAAGACGCGCTCATGCACATGACCAAGCAGCTCGCGGCCGAGATGGGCCCGGGCGTGCGAGTCAACTGCATCGCTCCGGGGCTCATTCGCACCGACTTCGCTCGCGTGCTGTGGGACGGCCCGCGCGGCCAAGCGATAGCCGATCAGCTGCCGCTCGGCCGGCTGGGCGAGCCGTCAGACATCGGTGAGGCCGCGCTGTTTCTGGCTGCCGGCGCGAGCTGGATGACCGGGCACGTGATGGACATCGACGGAGGCGAGATCGTCAAGATCTCGGGCGAACTTCCGCTCGAACAGCACTGAGCACTGCGCGCTCAAATGACCCAGACGAAGGGCTGCTGTTAGACCCGATAGCCGACAAACCCAAGCGAGAGCCGTTCCGCGGCTGGAAGGTGGTCGGCGCTGGCGCGGTCATTCAGGGGCTGCAGAGCGCGCTGATCCTCCAGGCGCTGGGCAGCTACCTGGTTGTGCTGGAGAGCGCGTTCGGTTGGTCGAAGTCCGCGCTGTCGGCGGCGTACTCGATGAACCGCGCCGAGTCCGCGCTGTTAGGTCCGCTGCAGGGCTGGCTGCTCGACCGCTACGGCCCGCGGCGCATCGCCCGCACCGGCGCGGTGCTGCTGGCGTGCGGCTTCGTCGCGTTCAGCCAGGTCAACGCGCTGTGGCAGTTCTTCGCCGCGTTCGTGTTCGTGTCGGTCGGCGCCGGCTTCTGCGGGTTCCTCACGGTCACGCTCGCAATCGTGCGCTGGTTCGAGCGGCGTCGGGCGCGGGCGCTGGCGATGGGCAGCATGGGGTTCGCGCTCGGCGGCGCGTGCGTGCCGCTGGTAGTGCTGGCGATCGAGACGTTCGGCTGGCGTTGGACCGCTGGCGCGACCGGCGTCGGCGCGTCGGCGATCATCTGGCTGCTGGCTGGGCTGCTCGAAGGTCGGCCTGCGGATTTCGGCGTGCAGGTCGACGGCGCTGCCCCGGCGGGCGGCACCAGACGCGCGGAGGGAGTGTCTGACCGGCACTTCACGGCCGCAGAGGCGGTGCGGACGCGCGCGTTTTGGATGATCTCGCTGGGGCACATGAGCGCGCTGTTCGCGGTCGGCGCGGTGCTGGCTCACCTGCAGCTGTACCTCACGTCAGACCGGGGCTACACGCTGGGCGAAGCGTCGATCGTGGCTGGCGCGCTGCCGGTCATGCAGATGGTGGGCATGGCGCTGGGCGGATGGCTGGGCGACCGCATCAACAAGCGGCTCATCGCGACGACGGCGATGCTGGGCCACGCCGCCGGGCTGCTGCTGCTGGCGTGGGGCGTCAACCTGGCTGCGATCGTGGCGTTCGTGCTGCTGCACGGCCTCGCGTGGGGCGCGCGGGGCCCGCTCATGCAGGCGCTGCGCGCCGACTACTTCGGGTCGTCCAGCTTCGGCGCGATCATGGGCATCAGCTCGATGATCGTGATGCTGGGCACCGTGCTGGGGCCGCTGGTGGCTGGCATCGCCGCGGACGTCGCCAGCTACCGCTGGGGCTTCGTGGTGCTGGCGGCGTTCACCGGCGCGGGCATGATCTTCTTCGTGCTGGCGACTCCGCCGAAGCTGCCGCAGCGGGCGGCGACGTGCTAGATGTAGCCCCAATGAGAGCAACCCAGTGAGAGCAACCCAGTGAGTCAGGGCCCGCCGGCGGGCAGCGCCCCCAGCCCCCTCGCAGGCATCCGAGTGCTCGACATGAGCCGCGTGCTAGCCGGGCCGTTCGCCGGTCGCATCTTGTCTGACCTGGGTGCTGAGGTCGTCAAGCTGGAGCCGCCGGAAGGCGACGTCACCCGCAACTGGGGTCGAGTGCGCGCCGGGCTGGCTGGCTACTACACGCAACAAAACGTCGGCAAGCGCAACGTCAGCATCGACCTGTCAGCCGAAGGCGGGCCTGAGCTGGTGCGCCAGCTGGCGACGCGCTGCCACATCCTCATCGAAAACTTTCGCCCCGGTGTGATGGCTCGCTACGGCATCGGCTTCGACGACTTGCTGGCTGTCAACCCATCGCTGGTGATGCTGTCGATCAGCGGTTTCGGCCAGGACGGCCCCGAGAGCAGCCGGGCTGCGTACGCGCCGATCTTGCACGGCGAGTCTGGGTGGCTGCGTCGGCACGCCGACTGGGTAGAGCGTCCGCTGGTCGACATGAACCTCTCGGTCGCCGACACCAACGCGTCGCTGCACGGCGTCATCGGCATACTGGCGGCGCTGCGCACCGCCGAGCAGACGGGCGTGGGCCAGCACATCGACATCGCGATGCTCGACGCGTTCTTGGCGACCGACGACGCGAGCCACGCGGGCCTCGACGACGTGGCTTACGTGGGCCAAGGCGGGCTGGTGTGGGACGCGACCGACGGTCCGGTGCTGACCGCAGGCGACTTCCGCTGGATCTGGCGACGCTTGAGCGAGACGCACGGCTTGGTGTCCACCGAGCCCGACGACGCGGACGTGGCCGCCAAGCGCGAGCACCGAACGCGCGCGATCGAAGCGTTTCTCACGTCGTTCGCGAACCGAGCCGAGATGACCGCTGCGCTCGATGAGGCGGGCCTCGCGTGGGGCAACCTCAACACCACCGCCGAGGCTTACGAGACGCCTACCGCGCTGCATCGCAAGTCGTCGGTCGAGATCGACGCGCGCGACGGCGGCACGCGGCGGGTGCCTCAGACGCCGTACCGCTTTTCGGGCGCGACGTCGGGCGTGCAGGCGGGCGCCACCGCGCCGCATCGAGGCGAGCACAACGCGGATGTGCTGGCGTCGTGGCTGAACCTCGGCGCGCACGAACTCGAGGCGCTCGCTGATGCCGGGGTGATAACTGCTGAGCACCGAGGTGCGACTGGCGCGTAACTTTGGCGAGCTATGAGCACAGACATCGCACTGCAAAGCGCCGTCGCGCAGGCGGCCGCCGTTCGCGCTGGTGAGATTTCCAGCCGAGAGCTGACCCAGCACGTCATCGACCGCATCGAACGACTAGACGGCGAAGTGAACTCCGTGGTGACCCGCTGCTTCGACGAGGCTCTCGCTGGCGCTGGTGCGGCAGACCAAGCGCTGGCCAGCGGCGAACCGACGGGACGACTTCACGGACTGCCGTTCACGGTGAAAGACGCGCTGGCGACGGCCGGCATTCGCTCGACCGCCGGAGCAGCCGAGCTGGCTGACTACGTGCCCGACTACGACGCGCCGGTGGTCGCCGCAGCCAAGCGCGAGGGAGCGATCGTGCTGGGCAAGACGAACCTGCCGACCTGGTCGGCCGACAACCAGTCGTTCAACGACATCTTCGGCACGACCAACAACCCGTGGGACACATCTCGCGTTCCGGCCGGCTCGTCGGGCGGCGCTGCGGCCGCGACGGCGATGGGGTTCACGTCGTTCGAGCTGGGCACCGACATCGGCGGCTCGATCAGGTTTCCGGCTTCGTTCAACGGCATCTGGGGCCACAAGCCCAGCTGGGGCATCGTGCCCAGCACCGGCTACCTGGATCACCCGAAGGGCGGCACGACCGAGGCAGACATCAACGTGCTGGGCCCGCTCACGCGCAGCTGCGACGACGCCGAGCTGCTGGTTGACGTCTTGCTACGTAACGAGCGTCCGTGGGTGCCGCAGCTGACCGACGCACCCGGCGACGTGCGCGAGCTGCGGGTCGCGGCGTGGCTCGACGACCCGTTCTGCGAGGTAGACGCCGAGGTGCTGGCGGTGCTCGAGCCCGCGGTCGATGCGCTCGCCACGAGCGGCGTGTCGGTCGACCGCGGCGCTCGCCCAGAGCTCGACCCCGACGACGCGTGGCGCACGGGTTTGTGGCTGGTGCGAAGCGCGATGACGTTGGCGGGCACGTCCGACCGCTACACCCACGGCGAGTGGCTGACCAACCACGCGAAGCGAGAGCGCTTTCGACTGGCGTGGGCCAAGTTTTTCTCGCACTACGACGCGCTAATCGCGCCGGTGGCGTTCATTCCGCCGTTCGAGCACATGCAACAAGGCACGTTCGGCGAGCGCACGCACGTCTGCAACGGCGTCGAGCGGCCCTACCTCGATATGACCCGCTGGACGATCCTCACCGGCATGGCGTACCTGCCGGCGACGGTGCCGCCGCTGGGGCTAACGCCGACCGACGGGCTGCCGATCGGCGCGCAGGTGGTCGGCCCGTACGGCGGCGACAACGTGACGCTCGCGCTGGCGCGGCACTTCGGCGAGGTAGCTGGTGGCTACGTGCCGCCGCCGCTCGCTCTCACCTAGCGCGCGACTAGCGCTCAGCTGACGGGCTGCTCGCCCTTCGCGGCTTCGGCGACCCACTCCCCTAGCGCGTCGAACTCGGTCTCTAGCTCGGCTCGGTGGATCGTGCCGGTCTGCGTGCCGTCGGGCGCGATGAACAAGAACTCGACTCGGTCGACGGTGCGCTTGGTGGCTCGCTCGACGCAGTAGGCGTAGGTGACGCCTTGAGGCTTGTAGTAGCCGAGGCGCTCGTCGATGCCACCGTCGCCGCTGTCACCAGCCAGCGTGTCGGTCTTGTAGTCGACCACCACCAGGTCGCCCGTGTCGGCGCACTCATACAGCAGGTCGATGAAGCCCTCGAGCGCGACCTGCTCGCCGTGATCGCGCTGTTCGTCGTTCGGATCGCTCGGGAGCGGGTGCGGCGCGCCGACGTGAGTTTCCTTGTAGTGACGCACAGCGCCCGCTCGTGTAACGACGTCGCTCGCCAAAGCGCTGGCGACCAGCCTGCGCACGCGAGCCTTCGCTGCCGCATCAAGCGTGCGAGCGCGAGCGGCTATCACGTCGTCGAGTTCTAGAGCGGCCAACCGCTCTGCGCCCGCGTCCAGCGCCGCGTTGGCAGACAGATCGACGACCTCCAGCACGTCGTGCACCGCGCTGCCGACCGTGGTGCCGAAACGGCCTCGGCTGGCTGTGCGCTCGTTGTCGTGGTCGCGGTCGACGTCGGCCGTCGCCTCAGCACCGGCCTCTTCGGTGTCTCGCGCATTCGAGCGTTCGCTGAGCGACTTCGCTGCTCGGCTGACCGTGGTCGCCGGCACCGAACCCACCCGGGCTGATGCGACTTGTGCCTCACCGAGACGTCGCAACCATTCGTCGCGGGTCATCGTCGCGATGGGGTCGCCGGTGCTCGCCCCCAGTGCGTGGCTGAGTGCGTCGCTGGGCGTTGTGTCGAGCGTCGCGCGGTCGCGGTAGCTGGCCAGCGCGACTCCCTCTTCCAGCTCGAGCACGTAGCCGGGCTTGTCGTAGGGAGAGGTGAGTCCTTCGCTCTTGGCTCGGCGCAGCGCGTCCTCGTTCATCGGGCCGCCCAGCTGTGCTTCGTAGAGAACCTGAGCGTGAGTGATGCTCAACAGGTTGGTCGACTTCTTGGGCGGCGCTGGCCGGTGCAGCGACACAACCAAGTGGTCACGCGCCCGGGTGCACGCGACGTACAGCAGGCGAATGCGCTCGTGGTGATCAGCGATCTGCTTGTCGTCTCTCCATGCCTCATATCCGGGCGACGTGACGACGTCGTTGAGCTTGATGGCGGCCTTGCCCGCGTGATCTCGCTCGAATCCGCTCCCTTTCACGTAGTTGGGATGGCCCTCCATTCCGGCGACGATGACGATCGGAAACTCAAGCCCCTTCGCCGCGTGGATGGTCAAGATGCGAACCGAGTGGTCGTCAGTTTCCGGCAGCAGCGCCTCAGATGCACGGTTCTCCTCGTGCGCTTGGATGCGGGCCCACTGCACGAACTCTCGCAGCCCGCCTTGCTGGCTCTCAGAGAACGCCCGGGCTTGGTCGGACAGGTAGCGCAGCTGCCGCCAAGAGTCTCGGGTGCGGGGCCAGCTCGCGGCGTGCTCCAGCACCTGGCGGTCGCGCACCAACCGGTCGATCAGTGCTGCAGGTGAGACGGTTGCCGAGATCTCGTGCAGCTCTGCCAAGTGGCCGAGCGCCTCGGCAACCACGCCCTCGCGCAACCGCTCCGCTGCTGCTTTGCCTTGTGGCGTGGTGGGAATCTCGGCGCAATCTGGCGGCTCAGCCCGCTCTTGGTCGGCGGTGTTGCGCGAGCCGAAGCGAAACGAACGCCCCCCGAGGCGCGCATGTAAGTACAGGTCGTCGTCGCCGCAGCCGTAGATCGGCGAGCGCAGCGCGCTGACGGTCGCAAGCTCATCGGTGGGGTCGCAGATCGCGGCGACGCACAACATGACGTCGCGCACCACGGGCGCGGACCAGATCAGCGAAGCAGCCTCTAGCCGGTAGGGAACGTCGTTGGCGTCGAGGAGCCGTTCCAGTGACGGCAGCGAGGTGCGAGTTGGAATCAAGATCGCGATGTCATCAAGCCGAGCTGGTCGCTCACGCTCTGACTGCTCGTCGGTTGCTCGCTCGGCGACGCTCCAACCCTCAGCCAAGATCGTCTTGATCGTTCCAGCGACATCCAGGCTCGCCTGCTCGCGCGCGAAGTTCGCAGCCGAGCGAACGACCGACTTAGCCATCTTGGTGTGCTCGTCGGCCACGCCCAGCAGCGTCACCGCTGCGCCGGTGCCGAGTGGCTCGCGCGTAGCAACCAGCGGCTGGTACTCCGATGAGTAGCGGGGTGCGTCTTTGTCGCCCATCAGCTCGCGGAAGGTGCGGTTTACCCAGTCAATGATCGGACGAACGGTCCTGAAGTTCGCCGCTAGCGCCAGCCGGTTGCCGCGCTTGGTGAGGTGGGTTCGCGCGTCCATGTACAAGCTGACATCTGCTCGACGAAACGCGTATATCGACTGCTTGACGTCGGCGACGCAAAACAGCGCGCCTGGCCGAACTTCGTGGTCTTGCCAGCTCTTGCCCTTTTTCGCAACGACCGCTGCCAGCGCGGTCGCGATCTCCACCTGCAGCGGGTCGGTGTCTTGAAACTCATCGAGCAGCAGACGCTCGTAGCGCTTACCCAGCCGCTCGGCGACGTCAGGCTGGTCGCGCAGCAGTTCGCGCGAGAGCACCAGCAGGTCGTGAAACTCGATCGAGCCGATCTCTCGGCGCTCGCGCGCCGAGTCGAGCGTGAAGGCGCGCAGTCGTTCCACGATCAGCGCGAACGAAGGCTCAACTACCGCCCTGACGGTCGCCAGGTACGTCTCGCGCAGGGCTGCGTAGCTCGCTCGAAGGTCCGCCAGCTTGGCTTTGTCGCCCCACTTCGCGTTGTTGCCCAGATTCGTTTCGGACTTGGTGAGCATGGTCGCAAACTGCTCCGACAACAGGGTTGCGAGCACGTCGGCATCGTCGCTCACACCTTCGAGTTGTCGCGCCAGGCTCGACAACTCAAGCAAAATCGCGTTGAGCCTGTCGTCAGCATCGACCGACGTGTCGGCGTCGGTCGCCGTGTCGTTCAGTGCCGCGACCAGCCGGTCTCTGGCGGTTTGCGTGTCGACGTCGGGCACCTGCGGAGGCGTCCACTGCTCATCGACGAGGCGATCCCAGTTCTCGTTGAACATGACTGCGACGTCGCGCAGTGCCCGCAGTGTGACGCCCGCGACGTCGAGCACCCGATACGCGGCGAAGCAGCACTCGTCGGTCAGCAGGGTCGTGACCATCGTGCCCCACCGACGGTCGAAGGAGACCGTGCTGCCGATCGCGTCGAGGTTTTCAAAGCCTGGCGGCAGACCAGCTTCCACGGTGTGCTCGGTGAGAATGCGTCGCGCGAAGCCGTGCAGCGTGAGGATCGCCGCGCCGTCTAGCTCATCGAGCGCCTGCGCGATGCGCTGGTGGTGCTCGGGCTCGCGGCCTTCGTCAGCTTCGCCGCGACGCTGTGCCAGCTCGTCCCTGATGCGTACCCGCAGCTCGGCGGCTGCCTTCTCGGTGAACGTGATGGCGGCTACGCGCGAGATCGGCACGCCGGCGGTGACCAAGTTCGCGATGCGGCCCACCAGCACCGTCGTCTTGCCGGTGCCGGCGCCAGCCTCCACGAAGAGCGTCTCGGCCAAATCGCGCTGCGCGGCGTCGCGCGCTGACTGGTCGACGGGTTCTGTCGCAACGGGAACGGTCATCGGGACATCTTTCGTCATGCCCTCAGTCGTCATAGAGGGCCTTGAGCTTCAGGTCGAGCGACAGCAGCAGCCCCAACCCCGTTGGCGACCACTGCTCGTCGCCCGTGCGGTCAGCGGCTGCGTGGTCGGCTGCCTGTCGTTCGCGCGACGCCAGAATCGCGAGAGCCGCGCTCTCGGCTTTGCGCACGAAGTGTCGCCGCAGCTCGGCGGTTCGCAGCCCGTCGGGGTCGCAGAACTCACACGGCGTGTGCCCGCCGCGTCTATCGGAACCGGCCTCTGGCTTGCCGACGAACACGCCCTGGTTGATGCCCTTGGCGATCGCGTCGACGACTTCGGCGAACCTATCTCTGGCCTTGTCGTCAAAGGCGATCGTCACGTCGCTCCAGCTGCCCTTGCGTGAAGTGACGAACCAGTACATGCCGCTCGTGGGCGCAGCCATGTCACCGCCGCTCTCGCCATAGAGCGCCTCCGCCGCTAGCGCGTAGATGGGCAGCTGCAGCTTGGTGCCGCTCAACGTGAAGTCGTCTGCAGAGCCGCTGATGATGCGCTTGTACGGGTCAGGCTTGCCCGTCTTGTAATCGATGACCAGCAAGCTGCCATCGGCGAGTCGTTCGACCCGATCTATCGAGCCGCGAAACAGCACCGCGCCGCCGTCGCTCAGCTCATAGCTGATCGGCGCAGCCGCAGGCTCATCGCTCTCGTCCCAGTGACCGCTGCTGCCAAATCGCGCCTCGGCATCGATCAGCACCCCGCGCGGCTGCTCGCGCTCTGCGCGCTGCTCGTCAACCTCGCAGAACGCACGCAGGTCGCCGATGATTTGGGCTCGGCTGACCTGCCACGGCAGCTCGTAGCCCGCTCGGCCTTCCGCCTCCACGCGGGCGAAGTGCTTGTCTGCCAACTCGACGAGCTTGTCGGGGTCATCCGCGCGATAGGGCTTGTCTGGCCCTGGGAGTCGTCGCTCGGCGCCCAGGTGACGGGCAAAGTCTTCGAGCGCGGCGTGAACGATGTGCCCGTAATCCAGCGCGCTCAGCGTCAGCAGCTCGTCTGGCTCTTCGACGGGAGCGACACCCAGCAGGTACTTGAACAGGTAGCTGCGCGGACAGGTTGCCCAGGCCTCCAACGTCGTGGGGCCGATCTGTCGGTTGTCGTCGCCGCCACCCAGCTGGTCGCGCTCGAGCAGGACGCCTTCCAAGTTGCCGTCAAATCGCGTGAACGCGTCGCTGCGTCTAGCTGCCGATGCGGCTCGCGCTGCCTTCACTGGGCTCGACGCTGGGGCATCGACGGTGGAGGCCCAGCGGTTCCACCCCAGCCTGAGGATGTCTGCTGTGTCTCGCTCCCACGGCGTGACGGGAAACGCTGCTTTACGAACGCCGGAGAAGAACGACGCCACCGAGGTGCGCTCAGCACTCGGAGACACCTCCGCGAGCCACCTCGACTCGACGTTCTCAGACGTGCGCCTCATGCTGCCCCGAGGAACGACCCCCACCGTGTGCCCTTCTGCCGACTGCGTGGCGGCCAGCACGCCCAACAGCGAGTGGTGCTGACTGGTGACCTGCTCGCCGACGCGCTCAAGCTCGCCGTCGAGCGCGGCCCGCTCTTCTTCACCGATGAGCGTGTCTGGCGGCACACGCTTCGGATAAAGGCCTTCAGCCAGCCCCAGCACGTAGGCGCGCCGTGCCATGAAGAACTCGCTGTGCTCGATCGGCGCCACGTTCACCCCGGCGCTGCCACCCGGCTGTAGACGGACCGCCTCGCGCAGTCGGGTGCCGAGCACCGCCGCCAGCGTCGTCACCGTCGCGTCGGGCTCGATGTCGTCTAGGCCCTTCAGCTCATCGACGAACGCGTGGATGCGGCGCGCGGCTTCTTGTTCTCCGCGCGGCCACTTGGAGGGAGTCATGTCGGCGTCGCCCTGCCCGGAAGCGCCCGAAAACCGCACCCCCAGGTAGCGATAGAGCAAGCCGTGAAACCAATCGCATATGTCTGGCCAACCGGTGAGCGTCGTTGCGTCGGCTAGCCGCTTCTTCAGTTCCTCCATGAACTTCTTGATCTCACCGCACTCGGCAGCGTCATTTTTCTTACGTTTGGCTACCCAGTCGGCGTCGTCTATGTCGTCGCGGCTCTCGACCGACCGGTCGTTCGCGTCGCCTAGAAGTTTGTCCACGTGGCTCTCCAGTCGCTTAGACCAGTCGTCGCCGCCCGCTACGCCCGCTGCGCGTGTCAGCCGCTCCCACCGCGCGACGGGCACCCGGTTGTGCGCTGCGGGGCTGGTCGTGGCTTGTCGAGGTGGCTGACGTCGCAGCACGCCGACCGACAGCAAGTTGAACACGTCTTGCCGAGCCAGTTCGCCGCCGATCAGACCCAGCAGCCCCGCTGCGACGCGACCGGTGATGGACTCGCCCAGCGCTTGAGGTGGAATACCGTGCCAGGCGATGCCTGCAGCGTCGAAGTGGTCGGCCAAGATGCGCGAGTAGGTGCCTTGTGAGGGTGCGAACACCGCGATGTCGGTGGCGCGCACACCGGCGTCGATGTCGGCGAGCACTCGTCGGGTGACGTGACGAACCTCTTCGTCTTGGTCGCTGACGTCAAGCACCTCATCGAGCCTCGCCGGGGCTACGCCTGTCGCTGCGGCTGCGAACGCCGCCTCGTCGCCGCCCAGCTGGTGCACCAGCTCTCGCACGCTCGCGTCGGCTTGGGCGTTGCCAGTGACGCCGCCGATCGCACGCACGCCGATCGCGTCGCCGAGCGCCAGCAGCAGCCCGGCCTCGCCGCGGCTCAGCTGTTTGGGCAAGAACACAATGAGCGCGCCGATCTCTTCGAGCGGCTTGCTAGGCGACGTCTCACCCGCTGTGACCGATGCCCTCACCAACGCGGTCGCTGTGTCGAGCGCGTCTCGCTCGTCGTAGTGGCCGCCGCGCAGCAGCTCAGCAACCCGTCGACACACCGCGACCACGTCGCGGGCGCGTCTGGTTGTCGCGGCGAGCACATCGAGCGACGGCTCGTCGAGCGCTCGCAGCTCGCGGAATATGCGAACGAACTCAGCTTGGGTTGACGGGTGATGCGCGACGGCTCCGAACATGCCGCCGCTGTCGTTGAGCGCTTGGCGAACGGCCGCGCCGACGATCATGTCGTTGACCGGCCGCCGACCCTGCGCCAACATCGACGGCATCGCCAGCCGATCGGCGAGCCGCCGCAACGTGACGAACTCGACCGCCGCGATGCCGCTGGTGCGCGCGGCGAAGTAGCGGCGCAACTCGACGCCAGCCAGCGTCGTCGGCACGACGACGGTGACCGGCGCCAGCGGGTCGTCGCGCTTGGCGCTCCCGATTGCTTCGGCGAGCGCGTCGCGCGCGGGCTTGCCGTATGCGACCGGCGTGATCGTGAGCCCAACAGAGGCAATAGGTGCTGGCATCAAGGTCAACGAAGCTAGCTAGGGGGTGGGACACGCGACCCGAACGCCAGGCCGCGCTGCACCCACACCCGCCTTAGGTGCCAGCCAGGCGCGCGACGACCGGTGCGAAGCTGTCGGTCTCTTCTTGCCGAACGACGATGTAGCTCGTGCCGTAGATCTCGCGGTCGCGCGCCAGCTGATCGCAAATCTGATCGACCGTGCCAGCCAGCACGATCGGCGTTTCGGCGGCTTCCTCCGGCGTCATGCCGAACGCCGGCGCGGCAGAGCGAAACAGCTCGTCGCGGTTGTCGGTGACGGTGGCGATGAACGTGTTCATCTGCAGCTCGACGTCGTCGAGCCGGTCGCCCGCGGCGGCTTCCACCCACGCTCGCCGCTCGACGAACCGCTCCGCCAGCGCCGACCGAACCGCTTCGGGGCCGACCCTTCCCTCGTGCAGCGACGGGTTGAACCCGACGATGTCCGCCAGCCGCGCCGCCTCCGACAACATCCGCTTCGCGCCGCCGCCGATGACGATGGGCGGCCCACCTTCGTTGTGCGGCAGCGGCCTTCCAACCAAGTTGGTGACGGTGTAGTGCTCGCCCGCGAAGCTGAACGGCTGGCCCGACCAGTGACCCTTTATCACCTTGATCGCTTCGATCATGCGGTCGATGCGGACGCCCGGTCGGTCGTACGCAATGCCCGAGACGTCGTAGTCGGTGCGCATCCAGCCGGCGCCGATGCCGAACTCGACACGCCCTTGCGCGAAGCAGTCGAGCGACGCGATCTCCTTCGCCAGCACGACGGGGTGCCGGTAGTCGACGTCGTAGACGAACGAGCCGACCGTAAGCGTGGTGGTGCATTCGGCTGCCACCGTGATGGCGACCGTCGGCGCCCACTGGTCGCCGAAGTGGTCGGGGCAATACACGGTGCTGTAGCCCAAGTCTTCGAGCTTGCGGACGGCCTCTCGGTAGGCATCCGCGCTGGGCGAGTGGGCGAACTGAACTCCGAAGCGGAACGGTTTCACGGCGGCAACCTAGCGAGCGTCGGACGCTGGGCAGCGATGGTTGGGCCAGCTAGCTCGCGGTTGCTGCCGTCAGGTTTGTCGCGGCGAACTCCCAGTTGATGAGGTGCTCGACGAAGACGTCGATGTACGCGCGGCGGTCGTTGAAGCGGTCGAGGTAGTAGGCGTGCTCCCACACGTCGATGACCAGCAGCGGGCGCAGCGGCCCGACGAGCGGCGTGGCAGCGTCGTTCGTCTGGACGACGGCGAGCGAGCCCGCGCCTTGACCTGCAGGGCCGCCGGTCGGGTCACACACCAGCCAGCCCCAGCCCGACGCGAAGTTGGCGGCGGCGCCGTCGGCGAACTCGGTGAGCATCGCGCCGACGCTGCCGAAGCTGGCCTCGATGGCGGCTCGCAGATCGCCGTCGGGCTCACCGCCGCCGTCGGGCGTCATCGAGTGCCAGTAGAAGGTGTGGTTCCAAGCCTGCGCGGCTGCGTTGAACAGCGCGCTGGGCGCGCCACCGCGCTGCGCGTCGGGGTGCGTGCTGCGCACCAGCTCTTCGAGCGAGAGCGACTCTTGCGGCGTGCCTGCGACCGCTTTGTTGACCGCGGCGAAGTAGCCCGCGTGATGCTTGCCGTAGTGGTAGCCGATGGTGCGCTCTGAGATGTACGGGGCGAGTGCAGAGCGGGTGTAGGGAAGAGGGGGAAGCTCGAGCGGCAAGGTGTTCCTCGGGTTGTGGGTGCTGACGGCGGGCTGGTTGGCGGCGCGTCAGGGTAACGAGCCGCCGAGAGCCAGCTGCCAAGAGCCAGTCGCCGAGTGCCCGCTGGGCGCCTCTAGCTTGCGCCGCCGTGAATGCGATGCCTCCGGGCGGCTTACCGGTCGCGCTGTTCGAGCCCGTCGTCGGTGACGGCGCGCAGACGGCCGAGGCGCGCTGGCCTCGCACGGTGCGACCCACCGAGCTGACCCGCGGGCCGTGGAGCCACGGCATCATGCACGGCAGCGGCATCTGCGGGTTGCTGGGCTGGGCGCTCGAGACCGAGCTGGTCGCAGCCGTTGCCGACGCAGCTCGCGCCGGGCGTGACGTGGCGAGCTTGGTGTGCAGCCGCATGACCGTGGAGATGCTGAGCGGCGTCGAGCTGGCAGACATGTCGGTGAGCGCACGGGCCGTGAAGCTGGGTCGGCGAACTGCGGTCGTCGATGCGTCGTTCGGACGGCCGGGCGAACCGGCGTTGGCGAGGGCGACGTCGCAGTGGCTCGCGCCGCTCGCTGGGGGCGACGCCGGTGCCGCTGGTGTCTCGGCTGGGCCGGGCGCCTCGGCGATGCCGCGTGCCGAAGCGCCCTGGCTGCCGCCCGTTCCCCCGCAGCGAGCCAACCCTGGGGCTCACTCAGAGATCAGCTACCCGAGGCCTGGCTTCAACGCCGACGCGGTCGACCTCCGCTACGTGGAAGGCTCGACCGAGACGCCGGGCCGGGGCGTGGTGTGGATGCGCCTAGACGTTCCGCTCATGGCGGGCAAGCCGACGTCGCCGTTCGGGCTTGTGGCGACCTTGTCTGATTTCGGCGCGGCGGTCGGCTGGGATTTCTCGCCCAGCGGGGGCGCGCTCATCAACACCGACGTGACGCTGCAGCTGCTGCGCGCTCCTGTGGGCGAGTGGTTGCTGTTTGAGTCTGAGACCGTCTTGGCTCACGGTGCGCCAGCGGCTACCAGCGCCGGAGACGCCGCCGCCGGGGCCAGCGTCGCCAGCGTGTCGTGCAACCACACGATGGTCTCCGACCAGCACGGCGCGGTCGGCTGGGTGCTGCAGAGCCAGCTCGACGCACCGCACGAGATCGGCTTGCCTGGCGGCGTCGCGGCGGCGACAGCCAACGTGGGCACGCGCGCCCAGCCGAGTTCGGCACGCGAGCACCAGATCGACTAAGCCATACGTCCCGACCACCCCATTACAGCGAGACCGAAAGAGAGTCCGATGACACAAACCACGCTTCCTGTTCGCCACATCTTCACGATGGTGGTGGAGGGCGCAGAGAAACCAGCTACCCGCATCAAGGGCGGCCCGGCGGGCGACCGCATGGTGTTCGAGGTAACGGGCGGCACCATCAGCGGCGAACGCATCAACGGGTCGATCGTGTCGCCGTCGGGCGACTGGCTGTATCGCTACCCCGACGGGTCGATGCACCTAGACGTGCGCATTTCGATCAAGACGAACGACGGCGCCGACATTTTGATGCAATACGAGGGCAAGCTCGGCCCCAATGGCGCTCGCAGCGCGCCGACGTTTCTCACCGCCAGCGACGACTACGCCTGGATGAACTCGATCCAAGCCGTAGGCATCGGGAGCTTCCCCGAAGGCCAGCTGACCTATGAGGTTTACGAGCTGCTGTAGGGCGCTACCGGGGCGGGCTACCGGGATCGGGGCGGATGTGCCTCGATCGCCTCTAGGACGGGCAGCGTGCCCCACCCAGCCGAGCCGTCTAGCACGATGTGGCCCTCTTTGATGAGCGGCGCGACGGTGACGAGTTCGTCGTCCCAGCTGAGCCGGTCGACGTCGGTTTCCATGATGCGCAGGTTCGGCGTGGCGGCGGCGAAGTGGGCGTTCATCATCGTGGCGAGGTGCCCGTAGAAGTTGTGCGGCGCGGTGTTGACGCCGAAGGCCGCGGCGGTGGCTGCCATCTTGGTGGCTTGCCACATGCCGTTCCAGATGCCGTCGATGATGGCGACGTCGAGCGCGCCCGCTTCTAGGTACGGCACGAGCTGCTCGGCACCCATCAGCGTCTCGCCGCCGCTGATCGGGAAGTGCGCGGCGGCTCGCACGTGCGCCAACTCTTCGGGGTGGTCGCTGTCGATCTCTAGCCAGAACAGGTCGAAGTCGTCGAGCGCTCGCACCACTGCCAAGCAACCCGCGGCGGTGAAGTTGAAATTCAAATCGACCAAGATGCCGACATCGCTTCCCGCGCCAGCGGCGAACGCTTCGAGGAACGTGCGGAAGTCGCGCAGGTCGCGCGCCTCGAGGTTCAACTCGGGCGCGTACGGCCTGCCAAAGCCCGGCGCCCACGAGCGAAGCTGTGGCTTGCCGTCGGCGTCGTGTTGGGCCAAGAACACGTTCGTCTTGAGCGCGCCGATGCCCGAGGCTGCGACCTCCGCGCCGAGCGCTTCGACGCCGGCTAGGTCGGTGACGGGGTTGCCGTAGACGTGCGGAAGGTTGATGCGCCAGGTGCCGCAGTGCGACCAGTAGATGGGGATGCGGGTGCGAACGGCGCCGCCCAGCAGCTGGTAGCAGGGAACGTCGAGCGTGCGGGCCATCGCGTCGAGCAGCGCGTTTTCGATGGCGCCGATCGCCATGCCCACAAGCCCGCGCGCGGTCTGGCGGGCGCGGGCGAACAGAAGCTGAAACGTGCCTTCGTGGTCGCACACCGACGTGCCGATGACGGCGGGTGCCATCTGAGCGATCAGCTGCTCGACCGCACCCGATGGCAGCCCCAGCCCGACGTCAAACTCCGCCCAGCCCTCGACGCCGCCCGCGGTCGTGACGCGCAAGAAGTGGTAGTTGCGCCAGCCCGCGTCGCAGGCGAACGTGTCGAGACGGCTGACCGTGTCCGACCCATCGGCTAATCTGGCACCCATGAGCACTACAACGTATGACACCGAGCCGCTCGACGCCACCTTCGGGGCGATCGTGCGCGGCCTCGACGTGCGGTCGCTCGACGACGACACGTTCGAGCATCTCTACGCGACGTGGCTCGACTACGGGCTGCTGATCTTCGTTGACCAGTTCCTGACGAACGACGAGCAGAACGCGTTCGCCCGACGTTTCGGCCCGCTCGAGTTCGAGGCGGCGCCGATCTCGAACGTCGGCAAGTCGGGTCGCATTCACTCTGAGTCGGCCGACGACCTGGTGAAGTCGCTCAAGGGCAACCAGGGCTGGCATCACGACAGCACCTACATGCCGCTGCAGGCCAAGGGCGCGGTGTTTCGGGCAGAGGTCGTGCCGCCCGGCGGCGCCGACACTGGGTGGGCCGACATGCGTGCGGCATACGACGAGCTAGACGAAGCGACCCAAGAGCGTCTCGCCGGGCTGACCGCGTATCACTCCCTCTATTACAGCCAGGGTCGCATGGGCTACCTGCCGCGCCAGAAAGAGGGCGGCGGCTACGACATGTACGGCTACCACGACTATGAGGCATCGCTGCGTCCGCTGGTGAAGGTGCACCCTGAGACGGGCCGCCCGAACCTGCTGATCGGGCGCCACGCCTACGGGGTGAGCGGGATGGACGAAGACGAGTCGGTGGCGTTCATGGACGAGATCAACGACCAGGCGTGCCAAGAGCCGCGCATCTACCAGCACGCTTGGACGCCCGGCGAGGTGGTCATCTGGGACAACCGGCGGCTGATGCACCGAGGAGTGCCCTACGACATGACCCAGGCGCGCATCATGTGGCACACCCGCATCGCCGGCGACCCCGAAACCGAGATGGCGCTGAACCTAGACGCCGACGACGTGACGCTCGGCGTCGACCGCACCAACGACGTGCGCCCGCCCTACCAAGACGACTGAACGCCCGCCATGTTGTGTGGTGCATTTCTAATTCTCGCAACTATTATCACACACCGTGGATGCCAAGCGGGTGCCTCGCAGTGAGTCCGAACGTCACGCCGCTGCTTAGCGAGCGCTGCGGGTGGGCGATGCTGCCGTCGCGGCCGAAATGGACGTCAGCTCCTCCGCCATCGAGGGCAACCAAGCCACCCGAGCAGACGTCGACCGCATCGCACGAGGTCAAGCCCCGCAGCAGCCACGCCTGCCGATGCAAGACGCCCTCGAAATCGTGGGGTATTGCGAGGCCGCCAACTGGGCCTACAGCGCAGCGCTCGCCACGCCAGCTAGCTCTGCCTCGCGACCTCTGCTAACGCTCGAAGACGCGCGGACGGTGCACCACAAGTTGGTGAGTTCGGTCTGGCCGACGTTTCCTCCCCCTCAGCTCAAACCCGAGGAGGGGCCCGGCTCGTTTCGGGCCACCGACATCAAGCCATTTCCCGAGGGAATGCGGCCCCCTACGCATCCGCTCGTCCACGCGGAGATGACGCAGTGGATCGACCGGCTGAGCGCGAAGCGTCCGGCTGGTCACCGCGACGTGCCGGCGTTCCTGGCGCAGGCGCACGTCGACTTTGAGCAGATTCATCCGTTCAGAGACGGCAACGGGCGAACCGGTCGCCTGCTTACCTCGATGCTGGCTATTCGGCCCGGGTTTCCGCCGGTCATCGTGCGAGGCACCCAGCGGCGGACCTACCTGAGGGCGATGATGGACGCCGACCGAGGCGACACCGACGGACTCGCGAGCCTCATCGCTGCGGCGCTGCTTCGTGGCTTTGGTCAGCTGGGCGTCGTCGAGCGCCTGCCGACCGAGGTAGTGCCCCAGCCGTTCGTCGCGCTCGCGGCCGCGAACGGAGTCACCGCGAACGCGCTGCGCAATGCGGTCGCCCGTGGCCGTCTTCGAGCGGTGCGCACGCCCGAGACCGGCTGGGTGAGCACCCAGCGCTGGTTGGTTGACTACCGAGCTTCCGCTCACGAGCGAGCATCGACGAGGGCCGCAAGCGACTAGCCGCGCTCGCCCGGCTGGCCGCTAGTAGCGGTGCTGCCCGCGGTGCCCGAGCGGCAGCGCGCACCGCTTGTGCGACCTCGCGCCCACGTGCTCGCAGCGAGCCGAGCCGCCTGCGGCAGCCGGCGCGCCCGCTCCCCGAGCCATGGCCTCTTCGAGGGCCGCGCCACGCGTGGCATCGACGAGCGGCGGTTCGACACGCGGCTCAGGCAGCGGCCTTACGACCACGTCGCGCAGCCAGTGGAGGTAGCCGCGATGCGCTACGCGGACGAGTTGCTGGTCAGCGTCGGCGGCGACCAGCCCGTTCGCTTCAAGCTCGCGGAGAACGACGCCGCTGTCTAGGCCAAACGTCTTCACGAGCTCCGCAATCGGCAGCTCGCCATCGGCCCGAGCCAGCAGCACCAGCGCCGCCTTTTCGTCGTCGGTGAGCGTCCGCCAGACCGGCGCGAGCAGGTCGTCGGCTACCCGCACCGCCGCTCGCCGGATGCCTTCGACCACTGCTTCATCGGTGAGGTGCCCGTCGTCTGCAGCATCCCACGCCCGTGAGCCCACCAGCTGAAGCACGTACGGGTGCCCGCCCGTTGCGGCGACGAACCGATCGAGCGCGGCGGGCTCGATGTCGCCGCCTCCGCTCGCGACGGTCCGAACGATGCACTGCTCGACGTCAGCAGGGTCGAGGGCGTCGACATCGATGTGCTCTGCCCGAGCGAGAAACGTCGGCCCGTCAACTTGCAGCGACCGCTTGAAGCCAGACAGCGCGGCGCCAAGAACCGAGACCGGATACGCGTTGACAGCTTCTCGCACTCGGATAACCAGATCTTCAAGAGCGCCGGGCTCGACTCGGTGAATCTCGTCGATCACCAGCAACAATCCGGTGCCGCGACGCTGCGCGAGCTGACCAACTTCGTCGAGCAGCACCTCTAGCTGCGTGAGCGCAGACAACTCGGCCTCAGACGGCGCCGTCTGTCGAGCAACGCCGACGCGAGCACCTACCCCAGCGACCGAGCCGCCGACGTCGACCGACGCGAGCTTGCTGGCGCCTCCGTCTAGCTCCTCACGCACCCGCCGCAGCCGCACGGCCATGCCCTCAAAGACGTTCGGCCCGTGAAGCACCGGAATGACGTGCCAGCCGCGCTCAATGGCCGTGCGTTGCGCTGCCTTGAGCAGCACCGTCTTGCCGAGCCCGCGAGCACCCAGCAGCAACACCTTGCGGTGCGGCGCACCCGCCATCGCCTCCAGCCGCCCAACGATCTCGTCGCGGCCACCCAGGTAGCGCGGCTCGTCATCGAAGCCCGGAGTGAACGGGTTCGCGCGCTGCACTGGAGGTTGCGTGTCACGCTTTCGTCGCCATCGCACGACGTCGAGCCTACAAGCGGAAACTGCGGGTCGCAGTGGCGCTCTGGCGGCTGTAGCAAGCGAATAGCAAATAGCAAGCTGTTTGCTATTCGCATAGCAAGTAGCAGCTACTCGCTGTTGGCGTTGCTATTCGCCGTCAGTGAAACTGGGCGGCAGCGTCGGATTTTCTATGGCGACCAGGGTGCGGTGGCGGCGCTCGACGTCGGCCAGCAGCTCGGGGTGAGTGAGCACCCAGAAGCGACGCTGATACATGGCGTCGATGACCTGCGCGGCGACCTCTGACGGGTCCATGCCGCCTTCCAGCGCTGCCGCGATGTTTGCGTTGCGGCGTCGGTTGTCGGCCTCGGCTTTCTCCTTCGTTTCGCCTTCCCGTCGCTCTCGACGCAGGTGCTCTGGGCGGTTGCGCTGCGCGGTCGCGATATTGGTGCGCACCACGCCCGGGCACAGCACCGACACGCCGACGTCGGCGTGCCGGTCTCGCTGCATCTCCAGATAGAGCGTCTCCATGATGCCGACCACGCCGTACTTGGCGGCGTTGTAGGGGCCCAGCCCGGCGACCGGCATCAGCCCGGCCATCGAGGCGGTGCTCATTACGTGGCTCTCTTCGGCCTCTATCAGGCGCGGCAGAAAGTGGTGCAGCCCGTAGATGACGCCCCAGAGGCAGACGTCGATCACCCACTTCCAGTCGTTGAGCTGCTGGTTGCGGATCAGCCCGCCGCCGCCCACACCGGCGTTGTTGCACAGCATGTGAATCGCACCGAACCGGTCGAGCGTCGCATCCGCCAGCTCGCCTACCGATGAGCTGTCGGTCACGTCGGTGCGAACCGCCAGCGTTTCGACGCCGGCCTCGGCCACCTCGGCGGCCGCCGCGTCGAGCGGCTCTTGCTCGATGTCGGCCAGCACGACGTTGGCGCCTTCGGCTGCGAACCGCAGCGCGAGCGCCTTGCCGATGCCAGACGCCGCGCCGGTGACGACCGCCACCTTGTCTTTCATTGTTTCCATGGCTGCCCTCCTGTGGGTGCTTGGCTGTGAGTGTCGAGTTGGGTCAGCGGCCAGCGCCCGCCGTCGAGTGCCCAGCGTCGAGTGCTAGGCATCGACTTTGTTGAGCGCGTCGAGCCGGTCGACTGCTTCCACGTACTCGGTGATCATGTCTTCCACCACGCGGGTCGCCGAGACCGACTCGTTCAGCTGCCCGACGACCTGGCCGATGAAGTAGTTGGCCAGCTCGACGGCTCCTTTGTTGTCGGGGTTCATCGCCGCCTTGTCGACGCGGCGGCTGGCGTTTGCGATCAGCATCGGCTGCAGCGGCATCGGCAGCGTGCCGGGCGAGTTCGGGCCCTCCCACTCATCTGTCCACGCCGAACGCAGCTGGCGCGCCGGCTTGCCGGTGCGCGACCGCGAGCGCAGCGTGTCCGCGGAGGACGCCGCGAGAAACTTCTCCTTGACGACCGGGTGGGTTTCGGCTTCGAGCGTCGTCAGCCAGACCGACCCGCACCACACGCCTTGCGCGCCCAGCGCGAGCGCGGCAGCGACCTGGCGTCCGTTGCCGATGCCTCCAGCCGCCAGCACCGGCGTCGGCGCGATGGCGTCGACGACTTCAGGCACCAGCACCATCGAAGCGATCTCGCCGGTGTGTCCGCCTGCCTCGTGTCCTTGCGCGATGACGATGTCGACGCCCGCGGCGACGTGCCGCTCGGCGTGCACCTTCTTTCCGGCCAGCGCGCCCACAGCCACGTCGTTGGCGTGCGCCCGCTCGATCATGTCGGGCGGCGGCGGGCCGAGCGCGTTGACCATCAGCTTGATCGGGTAGCTGAACGCCACGTCCATCAGCGGCACGGCCTGGGTGTAGGTCATCGGTGGGTCGCCCTGGCCGAAGCCCGTGCCGCCGTCTTGGGGCGGCTGCGGCGGCACGTCGTAGCGCTTCATCATGTCGTCGACGAAGTCGCGGTGCGTCTGCGGGATCATGTCGCGCAGGTCTCTCGCCGACAGCTCGCCGTCTGACTTGCCCTCGTATTTCGCGGGCACGATGATGTCGACGCCGAACGGCTTGTCGCCCACTTCGTCCTTGATCCACGCCAAGTCGATGTCGAGCTGCTCGGGCGTGTGCCCCGCGGCGCCGAGCACGCCGAAGCCGCCGGCCTTGCTGACCGCCGCGACCACGTCTCGGCAGTGCGTGAACGCGAAGATCGGAACGTCGGCGCCGACCATCTCACAAACAGGTGTCTTCATGGCCGCGACACTAGACGCGCGGCGCTCGGCGAGCCGCTCCAAGCGCGCCGCGCCCGGGTTGTGGCGCGTCGGGCGCGACCTGCGACAATCGCGCCGTGAGCATCAACGCCATCGGACACAGCTACGTCGACGTCGCCTCGGGCACGCGCCTCGACGCTTGGTTTCCAGACGTGTTCGCGCTGGGCGACGACACCGCGCCCACCCGGTCGTGCCTAGCGGCTGAGCTAGGCGTGATCACCGGTGAGGAGGTGGAGGTGGCCATCGCCTCGCTCGATGAGCCACCAACGGATCTGCTCGACGCCTACCTGCGGCTGCACCTGCTCAGCCGCCGAGAGATCGCCCCGCACGACGCCAACCTCGACGGCCTGTTCGGCCTGCTGACAAACTGCGCGTGGACGAACGCCGGGCCCGTGCTGCCGGCGCAGGTCGACGCGCTGCGAGTCGCCGCTGCGGCGCGCGGCGCGCACGTGTCGGTGCGAGCGGTCGACAAGTTCCCCCGCATGACCGACTACGTGGTGCCTGCTGGCGTGCGCATCGCGGACGCCGACCGGGTGCGGTTGGGCGCGCACCTGGCTGACGGCACGACCGTGATGCACGAGGGTTTCGTCAACCTCAACGCCGGCACGCTCGGCCCGGCGATGGTCGAGGGTCGCATCAGCGCGGGCGTGGTCGTCGGCGCGCACAGCGACCTAGGCGGCAGCGCCTCAACGATGGGCACTCTGTCGGGCGGCGGCAAAGAACGGGTCAGCGTCGGCGAGCACTGCCTGCTGGGCGCGAACTCGGGCATCGGCATCGCGCTAGGAGACCACTGCACCGTCGAGGCCGGCCTCTACGTGACGGCTGGCAGCCGCGTCACGATGCCCGACGGCTCGGTCGTGCGCGGACGAGACATCTCCGGCCGCTCAGGCATGCTGCTGCTCCGCAACTCCGAAACCGGCACCATCGAAATGCGCGTCCGCAACGAACATGCCTGGACCGGCCTCGACCCCGACCTCCACGCCAACTAACCCCATCCCCACTTCCGGAGGGTCACTTGGCTGCCGCGGCCCAACATGCGTCCAAAGTACACCCTGCCACCGAATCACCATCAGTGCCCAAACACATCAGTCGCGACGTCCCGCCCAGGGCCTGCCTAATGCCATGCCCACCAGTTCCAAGCACTATCAAAAATACAATTGAAGTGGTAGCTACATCGCACAGACAAAACTCCTACCAAACGAGGCGCAATACATCAAGCAACCGTGTCTGCGAAGCACACGCATCAGAGCACTGACTCAAGTTCCCGCCATTCGATTTTACCCTTGGCCTCTCGAGACTGAAGGTAACCCAAGTACTCAAGTGTCTTGGCCGCAAAATCCAGTTGAACTCTCCAATTCTGCTTTTGATCAACAAACACATCACCGTTCTGCTTTTCACCAACTAACTCATCACCGGTCCGTCTAGCATCAGAGTCAGACCAACCAAGGTCCCCTAGTTTCAACCTTACTACGTCTTCATCCTCCTCGCCCGTCATAAATGCCTCAACCACTTGACTACGAACAACCTCATCCTCTACAAACGTGGTATCCAGCTTCTTCAACACCGCTGCTAGGTAATGCCGCCAGTTCGTCACCTCATCGCAGTTCAAGTCAAGTCCCCCACCAGTTTCCTTATCCGCCTTAGCATCCTTGGCAAACCTAACAAGAGAGCTAAGCCATGTCTCCGTACTAGGCTCATCCGGCTTCGTATTTGAAAGATCGTCCTCCAAAGCAAGAACAGGACTGACGGTAGTCGTCAGGATCAAACGCCTCAATATGTTGTTCCAATTGCACTCAAACTCATTTTCCAGCTTCTCTCTCCACTCCTTCAGTTTCTCTTCGTACGCGTTTGATGTGTCGCTATCATCTTTGCCAGGTCTCTTTTCAAACCCAAAAAAGTGATCGTCATCAAAAACCGCAGGGCGCTGCTTCATAATATTTTCCACGGCGCTCTTGACTTTAGCTTCATCGACTTTAACTTCATCGGTTTCCTTGATTTTTCGAATTATTTCGGCAAAAATTTGGTAAAGCGCAAATGAGCGTTTGGCTTTCTTTCGATTATCTGACGTTTTCGCTTGTAGGAGTTCATGTATTGATGGCCACCTGATTTGTGATGTGCCTTCGACGTCGTCTTTATCCAAAGCGCGTGTTGAAGTCTCTCTCGGCTCTAACCTCCAATAACCTCTTTCACTTGCGTCGAGTTTGCCATCATTCTTGAGTTCGTTTCGTGCAAAGTCAATGTTGTTGCTCCAAACCGGTAGGCGTCGTTTCTTGGTGAGCCTTAGCTGACTCTGTCCGAAGTCGAAATCGGTGCGTCCATTTTTGATCTGGTCAAACACCCTGCGGAGCACTAGGACCCAGGCAACCGTCCTGTGGGCCACTTTGACGTTTAGGCCACCAAGTACTTGTTCTAAGTGGTCACGGTAGTCCTTAGCGCGCAATTTGCTACCCTCGCCCTGGAGGGTTGGCCACTGCTTCAAGTCTTCCTTCAACTGCCCCTGAGGTTTAGCGAGGATATCTCTAGCAATTTTGTTGAACTCATCTGATAATCCTTTAGCTTCATCTTGATGGTCTGTCTTTCGGTAGTCACATTCCTTTTTCATCTTGCAGTGAAACTTATCAAGTTTGTCCTTGAGATGATTTAGCCTTTCGGAGAGTGTCATGTGAGATTCCATCCTATATTCCTTTTGGGCTGTGTTGTTGTAGAGCATCGAAGTGAGAGCGCGCGGGACCTAGGCGGCGTGGTGGAACTGCCCGTCCCCGTGATGGTGCTGTTATGTGGGACAATGGTGCGCGGGGTCGGCCAGCGAGTGCGGGCGCCATTGGGTCCCTGAGTGAACAGTTCGCGCGGGTCACCACAACCGCGTCGTCTTGCTGGCCTAAAATCACCTGGCAATCAACTGTTGGCCATGAGAGTTGTGGACGTCTCCGCGGAACACGCGCCGCATGACGAGGGCCATGGGCCGACGACAAGCGTAGGTGGCCGACCAGTGAAGCGTCATCACTCGCGACACGGCCAAGGCCCACCTCGGCACGCGGGGCACTGCGTACGTAGCGCGTGGTGGTTCGACAGGCACCGACCCCTGCCTTCACTCGGTAGCTAAGGGTGGCGCGGCCGCGATGACTGCCTGTCGCAGCCAGTAGGGGTCGAACCGGGTGGGTCATGAGCATCGGCCGGTCAGCGACAAGACGTAACGGACGCGTGTCAAGACATTGGCTCAGCGGCACAGACGCCAGCAGGACCTGGTCTTCGGATGGCACGAGCACCGCGGACATGCGCACACATGCTAGAGGGTGTTGCGTCAACTTCCAAGTCTTCCGTCGTGATGCGAGGCTTGGCGGTGCCGTGCTGGCGGGTCGGACGACGCCCGCGATGAACCATGCCGCAGCCCAACGAGACGATGTCGCTCATGACGTCAGAGCTGCTGACCGGCAACGCGCATGCTTCCTCAAGAAGCACCGCAGGACTGCCGGGGGTCACCATTGCACGATGTGCGCATCACATTGCGTACTCTTCCTGAAAGAAGAATCGCAACGCCGACCAACCCACACAGGTGTCGATGAGCGTTTTGGCATGCGGAGCACACGGGCACGGCACCTGCTCGCAGAGTGCAACGCTGCGCCCCTGGGTGTGCGGACTGAGGCCACCACTGCCCACGCCGAAGGCGACTGATCTGTTGTCACGGAGAGGTGGGTGGGGGTGGGGCTGCGAGGCGGGCGAAGTCGAGGAGCTGAGGGTGGTGGTGCTCGCAGCGGCGAGCGACGGCGGTCATGACGTCCCAGAGGCGAACGTCTGGTGCGGCACGGGCGGCGCTGCACACGGCACCCATCGCGCGTGGGTGGAGCAAGTTCGCATACGAGGCGCGCCCGCGGTCGGTGAAGCGCCCCCAGTCGCCCGCGCGCAGCACCTCATGGCACTCGTCTGGGGTCATCGGCTCGCTCGCATCGGCAGTGCCATCGGCTGCGACTACGGCCAGGTGTCTGCGCCACCAAGCACGAGCAACCGGCGCATCTTGGGCTGGGCGGCTGCCCCGGCTCTCAACATGACTTCCCAGGCGACGAAGGATGTTGCGGACGTCTCGGTCCAGCGCCTTGCGCTGCTTCTTGTTGAGGTCGGTGCCGTTGTCCCACGCGAGAGCGAAGCGGGAAGCGTTGAACGTCGCGCGAGGCGGCTCGGTGAACCGGCACTCTTCCAGCCACGCGATGTGCCAGAGGCACCAGGTCACCGGGTCTGATGCTTGCGACGGCGTGACGTCGCTCAGCGCCTCGTGCACTCGGACCTCCCACTCGAAAGGATACTCGTTCATGTCACTGGCAGACGTCTGCGGCAGCGGCGGAGCGTTGATGGAAGTGTCCGCGCTGAGCCCTAGCTCGTCTCGTAGGTAGCCAGCGAGGCGCAGACCGGTCACCGCTGGCCCTCGCAGGAACACCAACCGACGCTCAACCATCTCGTCATCGACGTCCGCGAACTTCCGGCAGGCAATCTTCTGCTGCCAGTCACGAAACTGCACACGGGCCGAGTCGTCCGCCTCCGTATACGCGGGCGAGGTTGTCGGATCGGGCGCGACACTCACGACGATCTACCCCTCGTAGTCGCCGGGTTCGACATCGGCGAGCAATTCGTCGCCCACCAGCAACGTCGCCGCGTAGAGGGAGCTGAAGCCTTCGTCGCCAGGCACCGCGCAGTCGGGGTCGGCCGCTCTCATGAGCCGAACCAGCGAGTCACCCACGGCGTGGCGACTACCCGGCACGTCATCGCCCGCGAACTCAACTTGGTTCGGCGCGTCTGCGAGCGCCGCCGTCAATCCCGCCAGCGTGACCGCTAGCGCCGACGAACCAGACTCGTCTTGCTGGTACCGCTGGAGGTCGTCCGGGTGGAGTGACACCACCCAATGCGGCACGTCTGAGTTGGCGAACCCCAGCTTCATGCGCCGACGCTCGACGCTAGCGTCTGGCACGTACGCGACAATCGCGCTCAACGGCGAGACCAGCGGCACGTGCTGGCCGCGCACAAGCCAAGTGCCTGCGGGCACAAACACCGGTGCTTCCGCTTCCCATGCCGGATGAACTCCCTCAGGCTGGAGCTTGCAGTCCTCAACCGCCAGCAGGCCCGGCAAACCCACCAACTGTCGCGCCACCAAGTCCGTCTTGGCAATACTGGCGGTCACTCTGGTCAACCGCGCATCGGCGAGAAACAGCCGTGCGAGGTAGGTGGCCGGACTTCTCACCTCCAAGCACCATCTCGCGAAACCGTCTCGGACCAACTCTTCGAGCCCGGGCGCGCCGTTCAACTCGTGCTCGGCGACGAACTCACCGACACGCGCCGTTCCGTGGCCACTAAATCGCACGAGGTCAACGTTCGCGTCGTAGCGCGCAGAAGGCCAATCGAGGTTCTGATAGTCCCGATGGTCGAGAACAGGGACTCTGTCGATCACGACTGCTCCTCAACAGCCTCAACAGGCTTGAGCACCGCCACTTCCACGCGAAGCGCATCTAGCGCATCCTGGGAAACGCCAACGACATCCACCTCGAGTTCCGCCACTCCTTGTTCGGCAAGAGCTACGACGCTCGCCGCGTAATCGTCTGTGCCGTCAGCAAATCGGCAAGGTAGTGCCGCGGGCTTGACCTGCTTGTCGCACGCCGGGTCAGAACCGTTGCCCGCCAGCAGCACAATGTCGACCATCGCGTCAGCGCCGCTCGAAGTGCTCCGGTTCGATCCTCGGGCGGCGAACTTTGGTTGCCAGATGACGCGAACGTGGCCGTCTTCACGCGGAATGACCGAAGCGGGCAAGCCAGCTACACGACCCCTTGCCCGCGCTTGAGTGCGCGAGCGATTGGTGTCGCCCGGATGCTCGCCGCCGTTGGGATTTGGGTCTTCCTCCAAGGCTCTGCCCTCGTCGCTCTCGTCTTCGTCTTCGATAATCGGCGGCGGTGCTGGCTTGGCGCGCTGTGGCGGAGATCGATCGTCTAGCTCGCCGCGCAGCAAGCGAAGTGCCTCGGGCTCCCAGGTGCTCGTGTTCCGCGTCGGCACGGTTTCACGCAGCTCTTCAGCCAGAGCCCTCAACGCGCTCTTGAGCTGCGGCCCTTCCCGATTGGGTGCATTGCCCGCGTCGACCTGGAGGTGTGAACCGGTCTCGCACGCACGCACGAGACGACCGAACGCGCCCGTAGCGTCAACGACGGCGTGAAACGCCACTTGGTCGGAAAAGTCCTTGGCCTCCAGGCGCCGAACGGCGTCGCTAATCCGCATGCCTTCTCGAAAGAGCGTCACCCGTGAACGCTCGCCGGGCGTCTCTTTCCATCTGATGCGGGCACCGTCCAGCAGGTCATGACGCGGAGGCAACGACGTGCCCTCGGTCCACACCTTCCAGGCTGCGTGGGCATTGACCCCAGCGCCGAGTTCTTTGGCGCCACGCGTAGCGCGCTGACGCAGTCTGATTCGTTCCAGAGCCTCCCGAAAGGCTTCAGTTCCGGCAGTGCCTTGACCACCTACCGCGGTCGACGCGCCCGTTATCGCGTTCTCGTGCGTTACCTCCATCAGCCCGTCTTCGATTGCCACGGTGAAGTGATGCGCCACTATCTCCGCGATCCACGCACCCAGCGGATCGCGTTGCGTGTCGTCAAGTCGTCGGGGTGAGAGTGACCTATGTGCCGTGATGCAGACGGCAGTTCCCCGCTCCAAATCGCCAAGCAGCCAGTCGGGCGGATCATGCGCGGGGTACGGATCGGTGCCTATGAAGCTGTCGGCATGCGCTTCGACTGTCAAGCACCCGTGGTGCGAGCGGGCGACGGGTCTGCCGCTGTCATCAATGCCGTCGTCGGCATCTCCGTGGGTCGCCAGAAAACACTGCCCGCCCAGCATCCGGGTTCCGTCCGCCGCAATGCCACCGTAAAGCACGTACCGGAGGCGCGAGGCCGCAATGGCCGTCAGATGCCCGACACCGATCGAGCCCCTAGCGCTTGACCCTTCGTCGGTGTTGCCGCCAGACCCCTTGTTGAGCATCTTCTTGTAGCGGACGGCATCTAGGCCCTTGCCGTTATCCCGGCAGATAAGGCACGTGACGGCACCCTCGTCCAGTGCCTCAGCAATGCGCTCGCTCACCCTCCTATCTTGAGGTGATCGCCGCAGGTGCTCACCGATGCGCGCAAAAGCTCCCCTGTAGTCCGCGATGCCAGGCATCTGCGCGCTTGGCACACGTTGTGAAACAAAGTCAACTCGAACGACTCCGTCAGCTTCATCGTCGGGCTGAGCGTCGAGCGCGTTCTGCACAAGTTCGCGAATGACGATCTCGTCGTTGACGTGTTCGTCTGCTAGAGCCGCGAAGCCGTCCTCGGTGCCCAAGTCTTTAACGAAGACGAGTCGTGCCTCGCCGCCGCTCGCCTGATCGGCCCCAGCTGCTTCGGTCACGGCCAGCGAACCCCTTTCGTGCGACCCCCAACTAGGCAGTCTGCCAGCAGTGCAACACCGCTTGCCGTGGCTTTCGCGGGTGCGTCGCACGCGTGCGAGGCGTGCGCTGCGTCGGCAACACTGCAGGGCGTGACGGGCAGTGCCGCGTGACACACGTGAACTCATCTAGGCCGCTCGACGGCCCGTGGCGGCCGCTGACCGAAGTCGAACTGGCGAAGGTGCCAGCCCAGCTGGGCGTGTTCCAGCTCGCCGACGAACAAGGCGCCGTGCAACGCATCGGCTACGCCGGGGCACGCGAGCCGTTCGGAATGCGCAGCGCGCTGAAACGATTTCTCTGCCCGGGCGCCTCAGCTGCGGGCACGACGCCCGACACGCCAACACCGAAGCGCCAGCCGCAGCGGTTTCGCTACGAGTTCACCGCCAACTACGCCAGCCGCTACGACGAGCTGCTGATGCGCCACATCGCCGCCCACGGCCAGCTGCCCGACGCGCAGCGGCACGAGCAAGCCCGCGTCGGCAGGCTGAGCGGTGCGTCATGAACTTTTCGCCAACGCAAGAACAGCAGCTCATCGTCGACACCGTCGCGAAGTTCGTCAGCACTGAGATCGTCCCGCTCGAAGCCGACCTCGACCCCGACGCCGGCGAGCTCGCGCCCGAAGACGCCGAACGGCTCACCCAGATGACCAAGCAGATGGGCTTTTTTGGCCTCGACATTCCCGCCGAATACGGCGGCCCCGGCCTCGACACCACCACCCGCGCGCTGATGGCCATCGAGATGAGCAAGCACCGGGCCGGCCTCTACAACCCCTGCTACGGCACGTTCGGCGGCGCTGGACTAGCCCAGCTCTACGAGGCCACCGAGGAACAAAAGGAGCGCTGGCTCTACCCGACGCTGCGCGGCGAGAAGGTCGGCTGCTTCGCGCTGACCGAACCGACCGGCGGCTCCGACCCCGCCCGCGCCATCCGCACCCGAGCCATCAAAGACGGCGACGAGTGGGTGCTCAACGGCGCAAAGCTGTTCATCTCAGGCGCAGACAAAGCCGACTACGCGCTGTTGTTCGCTCGCACGTCCGACGACCCCGGGCGCGCCGGCGTCACCGCCTTCATCGTCGACACCGACACGCCCGGCTTTCACGTCCGACGGGTCGTCCACACGCTGCGCGCCACCCGCTACGCCACCGAACTCGAGTTCATCGACATGCGAGTGCCCAACGACAACGTGCTCGGCGAGGTGAACGGCGGCTTCGGCATCGCCAACGACCGGCTCAGCCGCCAACGCATTCCCTACGCCGCGGGCTGCATCGGCCCAGCCATCGTCGCCCAGCAGATGTCGATCGAGTGGGCGAAGAGCCGAGAGACGTTCGGCGGGCCGCTCGCCGACAAGCAAGCGATCCAGTGGATGATCGTCGACAACGAAATCGACATCCGCCACGCCCGCTGGTGCGTGCTCGACGCCGCGCAGAAAGCAGACGCCGGGCAGCGATTTCGCACCGAAGCGGCGATGGCGAAGCTCGTCGCCAGCGAAGCAGCCGGACGGGTCGTCGACCGAGCCATTCAAATACACGGAGGCATCGGCGTCACCAAAGACCTGCCGCTCGAACGCTGGTACCGAGAGCTGCGCATCCGCCGCATCGGCGAGGGCCCCAGCGAAGTGCAGCGGCTGATCATGGCGCGCGACATCCTGGGCGGCAGCTTCAAGTGAGCAGCCACCTAGGCGAAGCCGAACCCCAAGACGAAGCCAGCCCGCAACGCGAGCCCGCCCGCGACCTGCCCCTCTCGGGCACCACCGTGCTCGACCTGGGTCAGATCTACCTGGGCCCCTACGCCAGCTTTCTCATGGCCACCTCGGGCGCTCGCGTCATCAAGGTCGAACCGCCCGAAGGCGAGCCGCTGCGCGGCAACAGCCACTCGCTGCCGTATGCGCTGCTCAACGCCAGCAAGGAAGCCGTCACCCTCAACCTCAAGCACGACCGCGGGCGCGAGCTGCTTCTCACGCTGGCTCGCCAGGCAGACGTGCTGACGTGCAACTTCGCGCCGGGCGTGACGCAGCGTCTCGGCATCGACGCGCCCGCGATGTGGCAGGTCAACCCCGCGCTCGTCTACGCCCAAGCGACCGGCTTCGGCCTCGACGGCCCCGACGCTAACCGCACCGCGATGGACTTGACCGTGCAAGCGCACATGGGGCCGATGAGCGTGACCGGCTACCCCGACCGACCAGGAGTGAAAGCGGGCGTCGCGTTCATCGACATCTTGGGCGGCACGCACCTGTTCGCGGCGGTCGCCGCCGCGCTCGTCGAGGTCGCCCGCACCGGCGTCGGCCGGATGGTGGAAACGTCGATGGCCGAGTCGGCGTTCTTCACCCTCGCCACCTACCTCCAGCAGTGGCACACGAGCGACGACGGCGCGACGCCGCGCGTCGCCAACAAGCACGCCACGCTCGGGCTGTCGCCCTACGACACCTACGAATGCGCGGACGGCTACGTCGCGCTGATCGTCATCTCCGACCGGCAGTGGCGCGCCGTGGCTGACGTGATCGGACGCGACGACCTCGCCGACGACGAGCGCTACGCGCGCAACCGCGCCCGCATCGCACGGGCCACAGAGGTCGACGCGCTGGTGACCGGCTGGACGAGCGAGCGGCCCAAAGCCGAGGTCGCCGCCGCGTTCGCAGCCGCCGGCGTGCCGGTCGCGCAGGTGCGCGACATCGACGAGGTCGTCCACGACCAGCACCTCACCGAGCGGGGCTTCATCAGCTGGGCGCAGCATCCCGAGATGGGTCGCATCCCGCGCGCGCAAAGCCCGATCCGGTGGCACGGCTCTGAGCTGCCGCCGCTGCGCTGGCACAGGCCGGTCGGCGCCGACAACGAAGCCATCTTCGGCGAGCTAGCGGGGCTCTCACCCGACGAGGTCGCCGCGCTCGCCAGCGAAGGCGTCATCTAGGGCCGCTTGGCGAGCCTCCACCGCGAGCCCCGCTTCGAGCGGCAAATCGTACGCGGCGCTCAAGCACGCCCGCAGCGCGCGCCAGCGTCGGCGCGGCGTGGCTGCTAGCTGCGTCGCGAGTTCGCGCGCCCGGCGCTCTAGCTCGTCGCCATCCACCACTTCGGCGACGATGCCGAGCCGGTGGGCTTCGGTGGCGGTGATGGTCTCCGCGGTGAGCACCAACGGCAGCGCCGCGCTCGGCCCGATGGCTCGCGTCAAGCTCTGCGTGCCGCCGGCCGCCGGCAGCATCCCGAGCTTGGTTTCCGGCAAGCCCAGCACCGCGTCGCTCGCGGCCAAGCGAATGTCGCACAGCAGCGACATCTCGAGGCCCGAGCCGAGCACGTGGCCGCGCAAAGCGGCGACGGTCGGCACACCCAACTCGGCCAGCGTCAGCCACGGGTCGCGCTGCCAGCGAATGCGCCGAGCTTCGATGACCGAGCTGGCCGAACCGAACTCGGCGAGGTCTGCGCCCGCGCTGAAGTAGCGCCCCGCCGCCAGCAGCAGCACGCACCTGGCTGAGGGCACGTCGCGCACGGCGGTCACCGCTTCGATGAGGGCGTCTCGCATCTGCAGGTCGTAGATGTTGAGCGGCGGATGATCGAGCGTGATGGTCGCCACGCCGTCGTCGCCGAAGGTGAGGTGCAGACGCTCTCCCACGAGCCCGCCTAACGCCGCCGCGCCGATGCCAGCGCCGCGTGCACGAGCGGCGCGACCGCATCCGCGAGCGACACACCGCAGGCGGTCGGACGCGCGCTCGTGAGCTGGTCGGCCGCGGTCGCCGCTGCTACGAGGCCAGCCAGCGGGTCGGGGTAGGAAAACTCGCACGGCTCCGGCTGAGCACCCAGCCAGCCCAGCCCGCTGGTGGCGTGCACGCCTGAGCCGTAGGCGATCCAGTCGGCCTCCGGCGCGTTTGGTTCGTACGCGGTGATGGCGAGCGTGCGCATCGGGCGGCGCAGCTGGCTGGGCAACAAGCCGAGGTTCGCCAGCGCGCGGCGCGACATCGACGTCACCAACAAGTCGGCGGCGGCGAGGCAGTCGTCGAGCGCGCGCCGCTCATCTAGCTGCCGCAGGTCGAGCTCGACCACCTCTTTGTCTTCGTTGAGCTGACGAAAGTGCGCAGGCGAGCCGCGCAGCCCGTCTACTCGCACGTTCGACTCGACCTTGATGACGCGCGCCCCAGCTCGCGCCAGCAGCTGGGTGCACAGCGGCCCGGCCCACATCGAACTCAGATCGACGACCGTGACGTCGGCCAGCGATCGGCGCGGCGCGCCGAGCGGACGCGAGGTGTCGTCGAGCAGCGCGGCCGGCTCACTCGGTGCGCGCCCCGCGACCGGCGCGCTCAGCTGGCGATAAGGCGTAACCGCCAAGCGCCACTGCTGCGCTTCGGCCGCAGCGGCCTCAGCGTCGACGGGCTCGGCGTCGGTGGGTCCAGCAACATCGCCGTGTTCGGCACCGCTGGCCAGCGATCCGCAGAGGCGCTGCCAGGTGTCTTCATCGTCTGGGCCCAGATCGACGCACAGCGCGCCCTCGCCCCAGGGCACCGGCTCGGCGCGAACACCCAGCCCGCCCAGCCGCGCCGGCGCGTCCACCCAGTCGGCGACGTCGCCGACGACCGCGCCGAGCCGCGCCTCGACCCGCGCACCGAGCGCCTCGGCGTACTCCCACAACCCCGGCGGCAACGTGCCGCCGGTCGGCTCGCCCGTCGAGGGCCGAGGCTCGGTCAACGTCATCGGCCAGCGAAGTCGGGGGGTCGCTTGTCGAAGAACGCGGCCAGCCCTTCGGCGCGGTCGTGCGTGCTGGCGAGCAGACCGTTGAGGTCGCCCTCTAGCCGCAGCCCCTCGCGCAGCGACATCTCGGCGCCGCGGTGCACGGCTTCTTTGGCCAGCTCGAGCGCCAGCGGGCCGCGCTCAGCGAGCGAGCCGCACAGTTGCGCGGCGCCCGCTGCGAGCGCCTCGTGGCCCTCGAACACCTCGTGCACCAAGCCCCACTGCTTCGCCGTCGCCGCCTCGAGCGTGCTGCTGAGCATCAGCATCGACGTGGCACGCGCGTGGCCCACCGCCCGAGGCAGACGCTGCGTTCCGCCCCACGACGGAAACGCTCCGTCGCCGCTCGCGTCTAGCGCGAACACGGCGTCCGCGCGCGCGAGCCGAACGTCGCACGCCAGCGCGATCTCGAGGCCCACTCCGCAGCACGCGCCGCCGATAGCCGCGACGACCGGCACCCGCAGCGCGGCGATGGCGTCGGTCGGGCTGGGCCCGTCGCCAGGCAGAGCTAGGTCTTTTGCGGCTCCGTCGCAGAAATCGCCGTCGGGCGCGTCCACCAGCACGACCCGATAGTCGCGCTCTTCGCGCAGCGCCGATGCCGCAGCAGCGAGTTCACGCGCGCCGGATGCGCTGAGCGGCCCACCAGCGAGCCGCAGCCGCGCCACCGCACCGGCGCCGCGGTCGTCGCCAGCGGCTCGGCTACTCAGTCGGCTGACTTGGTCTTCTTCGGCTCCTGGAGAGCCATGTCTTTGCCGTTGCACTGCAACGTGACCTGTCCCGGCTTGGTCACCAGCACCTCGATGCCGGTGGCTTCGTCTTGGTAGCGCTTGCCGACCATCACGCCGTCGCCACCGCCCGACGCGCTGATGTCGCCGTCGCCGCCCTTGGTGACGATGACCTGCACGCCCTCGTCAAGATCCAACCGCTCGCCTGCCGTGGTTGCCACTTACGCATACCCCCTTGTGGTGTTGTCCGATGACGAGCCGCTACTCGTCGCGTTGTCGGTGCGACACAGGCTAACGCCCGCCGCCGCAGACACTTCGTCAAACCCAACCCGCCGCCCTGACCCAGCCGCCCTGATCTCGCCTCGCTCACCTAGTCTCGCAGCCGTGACACTTGAACCTCAAGCGGCCAAGTTGCTGAGCCGCATCGAAGCGCTCGGACTACCGGAGTTCGAAACGGTGGGCCACGAACGAGCCAGAACGGGCTTTGCGAGCCGTCCGCCCGCCGGGCATCTCGTCGAGGTCGCAGCGGTGAGCGACGACAGCTTCGCCAGCGCAGACGGCAACGACGTAGCCGTGCGCGTCTACACGCCAACCCAAGCGGCGCACCGCGTGCCGCTCGGCGGTTTCGGGTGTCTCATCTACTTCCACGGCGGCGGCTGGGTGGTCGGCAGCATCGAAACGCACGACCGGGTGTGTCGAGCGCTCACCGAGCTGGCCGGCGTGGTGACCGTGTCGGTCGACTACCGCCTGGCTCCCGAGCACAAGTTTCCTGCCCCTGCCGAAGACTGCTACGCCGCGGTCGTCTGGGCGCACGACAACGCCGAGCGGCTCGGCATCGACGCGGCCAAGCTGGCTGTGGGCGGCGACTCAGCGGGCGGCAACCTGGCCGCGGCGGTCGCGCTGATGTGTCGCGACCGAGGCGGCCCGGCACTTGCGCACCAGATGCTGATCTACCCGGTCACCGACTTCGACCGCACGACGTCGTCGATGCGCGCCAACGCCGAAGGCTTCTTGCTCACCCGCACGACCATGAGCTGGTTCGACGATCACTACCTGGCGACCGACGACGACGCGAACAACCCGTACGCCGCGCCGCTCGCGTGCGACGACCTGTCCGGGCTCGCACCCGCTGTGGTCATAGTGGCTGGCCACGACCCGCTGCGCGACGAAGGCGTCGCGTACGCGCAGCGGCTCAGCGCCGCGCAGGTGCCCACGACGCTGGTCGAATACCCGGGGCAGTTTCACGGGTTCTTCACGATGACGAAGTTCCTCGACCAAGCGGTTCAGGCTCAGTCGCTCGCGGCTGCGCTGCTGTCGGCCCAGCTAGGTGCGACCGGCTAGTCGCGACCAGTTAGCTGAGCGCGCCGGCGTCGCGCAAGCTGGCGACCTCAGCTGCGTCTAGCCCGAGGTAGTCGCGCAGCACCTCATCGGTGTGCTGCCCCAGCGTCGGCGCGGGCGACGCGACGCCGTTGGGCCCGTCGTGCGCGATCCACGGCACGCCGATGTGCGCCATCGGCCCGACCACCGGATGCTCGAGCCGTTCGATGACGCCGCGAGCAGCCAAGTGCGGGTCGCGCTCAAGCTCGACCGCGCTGAGCGAACCGAACGCCGCGACGCCGACGGCCTGCAGCGTCTTCGTGGCTTCGGTCATGTCTCGGCTCGCCGTCCACGCGCCGATGAGGGCTTCGAGTTCGTCTTCGTGCGCCTTGCGCCCCGCGAGCGTCGCGAACCGGCCGTCGTCGGCGAGGCCCTCCGCCTCCTCGGCCAGCACGCTGGCGAGCGCGCGCCACTGCTCCTCGCTCGCGCACGAGATCGCGACCCACTTGTCGTCGCCCGCGCAACGAAACACGCCGTGCGGGCACATCTGCGGGTCGCGGTTGCCGTTGCGCTCTGGCTGGCTGCCGGCTATCAGCCACTCCATCCACCCCTCCGCGACGCAGGCGGTGGTGGCCTCCCACAGCGACGTGTCGACCAGCTGCCCCTCGCCGGTGTGCCGGCGCGCCATCAGCGCGGCCACCAAGCCGAACGTCGTCGTAATGCCCGCTGCCGGGTCGCCGAGCGACACGCCGATCTCTTCGGGCTCGCCGTCGACGTAGCCGGTCATCGACGCGAGCCCCGACAGCGGCGCCATCGCCGGGCCGTAGCCCATGTAGTTGCGATACGGCCCGGTGTGGCCGTAGCCGCTGATGACGCCGACGATGACGTCGGGGCGCTCCGCGGCCAGCGCCTCGTAGCTGAGCCCCCAGCTCTCCATCACGCCGTAGGCGTAGTTCGACAGCACCGCGTCGGCTTTGAGCGCGACGCGTTTGGCGAGCGCCCGCCCTTCGGGGTGGCTCATGTCGATGCTGACGCTCTTCTTGCCTTGCGCCCACTGGTTGAAGTAGCCGTTGGTGTCGAGCGTTTGCGGATGGTGCACCGAGTGCAGCGGCAGGCGGCGGCCGAGGTCTGGCCGCACCGACGACTCGATCTTGAGCACCTGCGCGCCGAGGTGCGCCAGGTAGAGCGAGCAGTACGGGCCCGCCCAGACCCACGAGAAGTCCGCGATGGTGATGCCTTCGAGCGGCCGGGTCGCGGGCGTCGATGCGTGGCGACTGGCTGACGCGTCGCTCGCGCCCGCTCGCGCTCGCGCGAAGCCGCAGCCGGCGTCGGCATCTAGCGCGGGCGCTGCTCGGCGCAGACACCACCACGGGTTGCCCAACCTGCTCGGCGGGCCGGGCACCGTGATCTCACCGAGCCCTGGCTGGTCGAACGAGGCCAGAAACCCACGCTCTGCCAAATGCTCGTCGACCGCCATCTGGCTGATCGTGTTGACCGGCGCGAACGCGATGCGCTCGGCTTGGCCTGCGTGAAACAGATCGCTCACCCGCTGGTCGGACGTCCACTCGCCCAGCCACAGGTGCAGCAAGTCGGCGTTGTCGAAGCGTGCGTCGAGCGTCTCAAAGATCTCCATGTCGGCCCACTCGGGGCGACCCATCAGGTCTTTGAGGCGCTCCCACTGGTCGGCCTCTACGCAGACGACGAAGATGCGGCCATCCGCGCACCGCAGCATCCGCCACGGGTTGATGACGCGCGCGCCCAGACGGCTGGGCACGTCGCCGGTGTAGGGGTAGGTGAGAAAGCCTGCCTCGAGCATTCCCGCGACGTACGCCATCTGGGCGAAGTCGAGGTGCTCGCCGCGTCCGGTGCGTTGGGCTCGGTCGGCGGCTGCGACGCCCGCTGCGGCCGCGGCCATGCCGCACTGGAAGGCGGCCTGGTGTCCGTGCGGCTTGAGCGGCGGCAACTCCGCGTCGTCGATGCAGCCTGGCGACAGCCAGCCCCAGCCGCCGGCGTTGAGCACGGTCAGCTCTTCGGCCGCGTAGCTGGCGTACGGGCCGGTCTGTCCGAACGGCGTGATGGCGACCGACACGAGGTGCGGATGTCGGGCGCGCAGATCGGGCGCGGCGAGGCCAACCGCAGCGGCCGTCGGGCCGTCGGTGTCGTAGAAGAACAGGTCGGCGTCGGCTAACAACTCGTCTAGTCGCGCCCGCCCGGCAGCGGTGGCGACGTCTGCGACGACCGACCGCTTGTTGGCGTTCAGGTAGACGAACAGCCCGCTGGTCGGCTCGGCGGCTTCGCAGTCGGGCAACGCTCGCGCGTCGCCGTCGCCCTCGACCATCGCTCGTCGGGTCGGAGGAAACGGCCCTCGTCGTCGCGCCCGGTCGCCAGCTGGCGGCTCGACCTTGACGACGTCTGCGCCCAAGTCTGCGACCAGCTTCGCGGCCCACGGCGCGGCCACCATCTGGCCCAGCTCGACGACGTTGAGGCCCTCTAGCCCCAAAGCTCTAGTCGGATTCGTGCTTGAAGCTGAGCCGCACCTTGGTGCGATACGCGGTGATCTTTCCGTCGTCGATGACGACGTCTTGCTCGATCACCTCGGCGACGCGGAGGTCGGAAAGCGACTTCGACGCCTCCTGAACCGCGTTCGACGTGGCTTGTTCCCACGACACGTCGCTGGTGCCGATCAACTCGATGACGTTGTAGACGCTGCTCACTGGATGCTCCATTCCTTTCCTGCGTGACCTACAGTTGGCACGCGAGACTGCCCGCTAAGCGCCGCATCCTAACCGACCGCCGCATAGGAGACTCAAGTGTTCGAAGCGCCTACCTCAATGAGCTACGCCGTGGAACGAGTGTTGACGCTCGTGGCCACGTCCGAGACGTCTTGGGAAGACGCCGCCCAGCGGTGCGTCACCGAGACCTACAAGACCAACCGCGACCTGCGGGTCGCGCACGTGCTCGAACAAGACGTGATGCTGCGCGACGGCAACATCGTGCTCTACCGCATCAAGCTCGGGGTGACGTTCCGCATCGACCGGCACCGCCCGCCGGCCGCGCCGGGCGAGCCCGACATCGAGGTCAGCCGGTGGCTGGTGGTGACCAACCAGACGCTCGGCAAGGGCGAGGTGGTCGCCGAGATCGAGCGGCTGTCTGCCGACGGGCCTTGCGAGTTTCACCTGCTGGTGCCGGCCACGCACTCGAAGAGCTACGCACGGGCGCGTCGGCTGGCGATGCTGGCGGCAGACCCGGTGACCGGCATTCCGTCTGAGCACCTCCAGAGCGGCAGCGACTTCTTGGGCCCCGACACCGAGGGTCAGCAGCAGGCGCAGAAGCGGCTGGACGCGCAGCTCGACCGCATCAAGGCGGCGGCCTACGACGCGACCGCCGAGATCGGCGACCCCGACCCGATCCGCGCGATCTTGGCGGTGCTCGCTCGGTCGAGCTTCGACGGCATCATCCTCTCGACGCTGCCGGCGGGCATCAGCCGGTTCGTGAAAGGCGACCTGCCGAGCCGCGTGCGTCGGGTGTCGAACTTGCCGGTGACGTACCTGCCGGGCGACGTGCCCGAAGAAGACCTCTAGTCCGGACGTTAAGAAAGCCCATTGAGAAGGAGGGAAGGTCAGATGGAAGCCAGAACCTACGAAGAGCGTCACGCCGCAGCCGCGGACGTCTACGCCGGTTTCACCGCCGGCGAGGGCGACACCGAGCGATCGGCGAGGGCGATGCGACGGCGCTTAGGCGCGCTGGGCACGTTCGCGTTCGACGTCGTGCTGGGCGACGTGTGGGCGCGTCCGCAGCTGTCTCGGCGCGATCGCAGCCTCATAGTGGTGACGACGCTCGCCACGATCGGATCGCGCGACGAGCTGTCGTTTCACACCGAAGCGGGGCTCAACAACGGGTTGACTCGAGACGAGATCTGCGAGCTGCTGCTGCACGTCGCGGCGTACGCGGGGTTTCCGATGGCGATCAGCGCGTCGCGGATCATCGACGCTCGGTTCGCGCAGATCGACGGTGTCGACCGGCTGGCAGAGCGCGAGCCGGGCGAGCAGCGCGGCGACGCCGAGCGGCGGGTCGCGGCGGTTGACGTGCGTCAGACGCTGACCGCGGGCCGGGCCAACCCCGACCCCGAGGCCGACCTGGCGGCGTTCGTCGAACGCTTGGGCGAGGTGGGGCGCATCGCGTATCACTGGGCGTTCGGCGACGTGTGGTCTCGCGCTGCGCTCTCGCGACGCGACCGCAGCATGGCGGTGATCGCCATTCTCACCGTGCTGCGCTGCGCTGACGAGCTGGCGTTTCACATTCCCGCCGGGCTGCATCACGGGCTGAGCCGCACCGAGATCGAAGAGATCATGGTGCAGATGACGATCTACGGCGGCATCCCGCGCGCCGTGGAAGGCGCAGCCGCGATGCGCAAGGCATTCGAGAAGATCGACGCCCGCGGCTAGCGGGCGCGCAATAGCGGGCCGCCCGCGCCTAGCGGGCGTCGCAACAGAGCGTCGCTTAGCGCCTAGCGGGCGCGCAATAGCGGGCCGCCCGCGCCTAGCGCACGAGGTTGGGTTCGAGCACCGGCACGACCCTTCCCGCGACCTCGGCCCGCGCGACAGCTTCGACTGCCTGCGCACTCACGCCGACCACCCAACGTTCTTCTTCGGCCGACAGCAGCGTCGCGGCGACCTCGACGATTTGGGCTCCGGTCGGGTCGTAGGGATCGATTTCGGTGAACAGCAGCAGACGAATGGGCGTGCCCGCAGGCACGACCGGCGCGGTCGGTGGCGGCGCGATGCCGACGCCGACGAGCCCCGGTGGCACCGCGATGGGCGGCGTGAGGTCGGCTTGGGTCAGCACTGAGCCGCGGGGCACGAGCCGCGCGAGGTGCGTCACCTGCGCGAGGTCGGTCAGCGCGCCCGCTGGCACGAGGTGCGAGGGCACCGCCGTTGGTGCGACCTGCGTTGCGTTGGGCAGCACGCCCGCGGCGAGCGAGGTCTGCGCCACCAGCGCGGTCACCGGCTCACCCCAGGCTGCCGCGGCTTCGCTCGCTGAGCGGTGCGCGCCCGCGACGCCGAGCGCGGCCACGCCGGCTATGGCGGCGACCACGAGCCAGTGCGCGGCGCTCGGTCGACGTTGAATCCACCGACTGAGCTTGGTGAGTTGCGGTGCAGCCATTGGCGCTCTCCTGGTTCGCTTGGGTTGGCTCGATGAGCGCCGGGTTGGGCCTATGACCAATCCCAACCCGGCTGACGCCAACGTAAGCGACAGGTCGCGATTTATTTCGAGAGTTTTTTCGCGCGCTCGCCTATGCGGCTGAAGTTGCCTTGGCGCCCTTGGCCGCCTCGCTCTTCGCCGCGCTCTTTGAGTCGCTCTTGGTGTCGCTCTTTGACTCGCCGCCAGATCCCTCGCTCGACGACCCGCCGGATGTGTCGCTCGACGAGCTGGCTCGTTCCGATGAGCCGCTGTCGGCCTTGGTCTCAGACGGGCTCTTCGCGTGGCCGTCAGGCTGGCCGTTAGAAGCGGCGCGGCTGTCGTTGCGGTAGAAGCCGCTGCCCTTGAACGTCACGCCGACGCTGCCAAACACCTTGCGCACCACGCCGCGGCACTTCTTCTGGCCGCGTGGGGCGTCTGCTCCGTCCCACCCTTTGGGCCGGTCGGCGGGCAGCGGACACTTGGCGATCGGGTCGTCGGTGAAGCTCTGGTAGCGCTCGAAGACTTCGTCGCACTTGGTGCATCGGTATTGGTAGGTCGGCATAACGGGCGCGACATTCTAACTGTCCGCCGCCAAACTGAGCCCGTGGCAACGCCAACTCAGCGTCCTGCTGGCGCGCTCGCTCGGCGCTACGGCATCGACGCAACCTCGGCTGGCGTGCTGGCGGAGTTCGGCTTCGACGCTGACGGCTTCGATGATCTGCGGGCTCGGCTGGGAGGGCCGCTCAGCGCAGCGAACGCAGCGTCGAGCACCACGCTCAACCACCTGCGGGCCACCTCTCTTCGAGCTTGCGAGCCGGCCGACCTCGTGCGGCTCGCCGAGCCGGGCTCGACCGATCACGCGCGCCACGCCGAGCTGGGCGCCGCCGCGATCGCAGCTGGGCAGGTCGCGTGCTTGGTGCTCGCGGGTGGCATGGCGACTCGCTTCGGCGGCGGCACCAAGGCGCTCGCGCCGGTGAGCGGCGACGTCACGTTTATCGACGTGAAGGTCGCCGACGTCGTCCGCGCCGCGCGCACCTGCGGCTCATCGGTGCCGCTATGGCTGATGACGAGCTTCGCGACGCACGCCGCGCTGAGCGAATGGGTTAGCGAGCGCCCAGCACAGGCGCTGCCGACTGGCGTCGACGTCGAGTGCGTGCCGCAGTTCGTGTCGATGCGCTTGCGGCCCGACGGCGAGCTGCTGTGCGTGAACGACGCAAGCGAGAAAGACGAGCCGTCGCTCGACAGCCCGGCGCCGTGCGTTCCCTCTCTCTATGCGCCGGGTCACGGCGACGCACCGTGGGCGCTGGCGCGCGCAGGCGTGCTGGAGCGTTTTCGCGCTAACGGCGGCCGCTACGTGTTCGTTTCAAACGTCGACAACGCCGGCGCCACGCTCGATGAGGCGGTCATCGGCGCGCACATCGCTGCCGGCAAACCGCTGACGTGCGAGGTCGCCGAGGGCGAAGACGTCGGCGGCGCGCCGTGGTGGGTCGACGGTCACCTGCAAGTGGTCGAGGCGTTTCGACTGCCGCCCGAGCACGACCCCGCCGAGGCGGGCTGCGTCAACACCAACTCGATGGTGTTCGACGTCGAGGTCTTGGCGGCGCTGTCGCCGCTCACGTTCTTTCGCGTTCACAAGCAGGTTGACGGCAACACGGTGGTGCAGTTCGAGCGGCTGATCGGCGAGCTGTCGGCACACGTGCCTACGACGATGCTGTCGGTGCCTCGTGACGGCCCGGCGGGGCGCTTTCAGCCCGTGAAAGACCCCGACGAGCTGGTTCGCCGTCGAGGCGACATCGAAGCGACCCTCGCGGCGAAGGGCGTCACTCCCTCTCTTAGAGTGCGCTCGTGCTTGGCTTAGACGACGCAATCGATCACGTGCTGTCGGTGTGCACCCGACGGCCCGCGATGACGACGCCCATCGCCGGAGCGCTGGGGCTGGTGCTCGCGCAAGACGTCGTGGCGGGCGACGACATTCCGCCGTTCGCCAACACCGCGATGGACGGGTTCGCGGTGCAAGCGGCCAGCACGGCGAGCCCGCCGGTGACGCTCGAGGTCGTCGAGACGATTGCCGCCGGGCACGTCCCCACCCGCGAGGTCGGCGCAGGGCAGGCGAGCCGCATCATGACCGGCGGAGTCATTCCGCCTGGCGCGGATGCGGTGGTGATGGTCGAGCGCACGACCGAGAACGAGGCGGCTGGCACGGTCACCGTCGACGTGGAGGTGCCGGTGGGCAACCACATCCGTCCAGCGGGCGACGACATCGGCGCGAACACGCTGGTGTTCACCGAAGGCACGGTGCTGGGCGCCGGTCACCTGGGGGTGCTCGCCAGCTTGGGCGCGACCCACGTGTGCGTCTTTCCTCGCATGCGGGTGGGCGTGATGTCGACCGGCGACGAGCTGGTCGATGACGCCAGCGATCTGCGGCCCGGGCAGATTCGTGACTCCAACCGCGTGATGCTGCTCAACCTGCTGGAGGCGAACGGCATCGCGCCACTCGACATCGGGCTGGTGCGCGACGACGAGGCGGCGCTCGAGCGTGCGATCCGTCACGCCGCTACCTACTGCGACGCGCTGGTGTCGTCGGGCGGCGTGAGCATGGGCGACTTCGATTTCGTGAAGAGCGTGCTGCGCCGCATCGGCGACATGAGGTGGATGCAGGTGGCGATCAAGCCCGCCAAGCCGTTCGCGTTCGGCACGGTCGACGACATGGTGGTGTTTGGCTTGCCGGGCAACCCGGTGTCGTCGCTGGTGTCGTTCGAGCTGTTCGCTCGGACGGGGTTGCGGAACATGATGGGCTTTCGTCCGCCCAGGCGAGCGGCGGTGAGCGCGGTGGCCGACGCCGACTTGGCGCGCCACCCCGACGGCAAGACGCACTTCATGCGGGTGGTTGCCGAGCTGCCGCCTGCGGGTTCGCCGGGGCCGATACGGGTGCGCTCGGCTGGCGGGCAGGGTTCGCACATGCTGTGGGCGATGGCAAACGCGAACGCGCTGGCGGTCGTAGGTGACGGAGAGGGAGTGGCCGCAGGCGAGCCGGTCGACGTGCTGCTGCTGGAAGCGTTCGCCTAGCCAGCGTTACCCTCACCGCGCATGAACGAGCCGCGCGACCTAATCGACCCGTTCGACCGTGTCGTGCGCGACCTGCGGATATCGGTGACCGACCGCTGCAACTTTCGCTGCCAGTACTGCATGCCCGCTGAAGGCATGCGGTGGCTCGATCGCGCCGAGCTGTTGAGTTTTGAAGAGTTCGAGCGGTTCGCGCGGGTCTGCGTCGAGCGGTTCGGGTTCAACGGCATTCGTCTCACGGGTGGCGAGCCGCTGGTGCGCGCGCATCTCGACCGGCTGGTGGCGAAGCTGGCGGGGCTGGGCGTCGATCTGGCGTTGACCACCAACGGTTCGACGCTCGCGTTTCACGCGGCGTCACTGGCGAAAGCGGGCCTTTCGCGCATCAACATCAGCCTCGATTCGCTTCGGCGTGACACGTTCGCCGACCTGACGCGGCGCGACGAGCTAGATCGCGTGCTCGAGGGCATCGAGGCCGCGCAGCGGTGCGGGCTCGACCCGGTGAAGATCAACGTGGTGATGATGCGCGGCGTCAACGACGACGAGGTGGTCGACTTCGCTCGCTTCGGTCGTGAGCGTGGCCTGGTGGTGCGGTTCATCGAGTTCATGCCGCTCGAAGCTGGCGACGTGTGGAGCCACGACACGGTCGTCGGGGCCGACGAAATCGTCGCCGCGATCGACGAAGTGTTTCCGCTCGAGCCTGTCCGGCGAGGCGCCGAGCCAGCCGAGCGGTTCGCCTACCGAGACGGGGGCGGCGAGATCGGCGTGATCGCCAGCGTCACGCAGCCGTTCTGCGGCAGCTGCGACCGGGTGCGCATCACCGCGGAGGGGCAGTTCCGCACGTGCTTGTTCGAGCACCGTGAGTTCGACATGCGAGCGGTGCTGCGCGGCGGGCTCGTCGGCGCCGAACTAGACGACGCGCTGGCGGCGGAGATCGAGCGGGCCGTGGGCACGAAGTGGGCGGGCCACTCGATCGGTCAGGTGAACTTCATCAAGCCTCGACGCACGATGAGCCAGATCGGAGGCTGAGCGATGCCAGTAACGAACTCGCCGTTCACGCACCTCGACCCGCTCGGGCGTGCCCGCATGGTCGACGTGACGCCGAAAGACCCGACGCACCGGCGGGCGGTGGCTCGCTGTCGGGTGGAGATGACGGCCGACACCGCGTCTGCGGTGGCGAAGGGTGCGATGGCGAAGGGCGACGTGATCGCTGTGGCCCGGGTGGCGGGCATTCAGGCGGCGAAGCGCACGAGCGACCTCGTGCCGCTGTGTCATCCGCTGTCGCTCGGCGCGGTGTTGGTCAACTTCGAGATCGGCGAGGAGTGGATCGACATCGAAGCCCACGTCGAAACCGTCGAACGCACCGGCGTCGAGATGGAGGCGCTGACCGCGTGCTCGGTCGCAGCGCTGACGATCTACGACATGTGCAAGAGCGCTGACAGGTCGATGTCGATCACCGACCTGACGCTGTGGGAGAAGACGGGTGGCCGCAGCGGCCCGTACCGGCGTGCCGACGCGCTCACCGCCGAGGCGAAGCCGTAACCGCGGCGCATTGCCGTCGCTGCGCTCGGTCTTGCTGTAAGTTACGAGAGCGCTTGCGGACCGCCCGACGAACAAAGGTGCCTGGCGCGTGACTACAACGTCTCTTCTCATCATGTCGCTGGGCACCGCGTGGGCTGTGGTCGCGGTGGTGGACGTCGTTCGGTTCTACCGGCGGCGAGGCGCGCGTCGAGGCGCGGCCCTCCGGCCGAGCAGCCCGCAGGCGCGCGCCGCCGACGCGCGGGCTGCGTCGAAGGCGCGCTCGCAGGTGGTCGGGGCGCGTCGAAGCGGGTCGCTGGTGGGCGTGGTTGCGCCTCCGCTGGGCGGCGCGCCGAGCACTGGCTTCCAGGGGGCGCGCGCAGACGCTCCATCGACGGGCGGCGGTGCTTCGCCGGTGCCCGCGTCGTGGCTGGCCCAGCCGGCGGTGGTGCTGCGCAGGCGGGTGGTTGGCGTGCTGGTGTCGCTGGTGGTGCTCACCGCCTTCGGAGCGCTGGTCGCCACGTCGCCGTTCACGCTCGCGGTGCACCTCGTGGCCGACGCCGCGCTGGCTGGCTACGTGTGGCTGCTCGCACGCTCGGCGGCCCGGCGTCGGGCACTGGAGCTGCGCCGGTAGATTTGCACCGTTCAACAACCGGCCGTTCGAACGAGCGGGGGTGTAGCTCAGTTGGTAGAGCGCTTCGGTCGCATCGAAGAGGCCAGGGGTTCGATTCCCCTCACCTCCACCCGCTCGGTTCGCGCGCCGGTTGGTCGACGTCGATCGTTGCGGCTGGGCGCGCTTGCGGCGGGCCTCGCGCTGCTCGCCAGCCTGCTGGCGACGAGCTGCGGTGGCGGCACGGTCGAGGCGAGTTCGGAGTTCGAGGGCATCGCGGCTGCCGACCCGGTGCGGCTGCCATCTATGGAACTCATCGATACGTCCGGTGAGCCGTTTCACCTGGTCGACGACACCGACGGCGACGTGCGGCTGATCTACTTCGGGTTCACCAACTGCATCGACATCTGCAACATCGACATGGCGCAGCTGAGTCAGGTGATGGATCGCTCGGAGGTGCCGACGAACGTGTCGGTGATGTTTGTGACGGTCGACCCGACGCGCGACTCACCCGAGGTGCTGCGGCGCTACCTCGATCAGTTCGACACCAGCTTCATCGGGCTGCGCGCGCACGACGACGACCAGCTGCGTGAGCTGCAAGACGCGGTGGGCGCGCTGAATCACATCCTTACCGACACCGAAGGCAAGCCGCTTGAGCTGGTGCCCGGCCCCGGTCACGCGCAAGACAGTCACGACGACGACGCTCACGCTGACGACGACCACAGTCACGACGACGATCATGGCGATCACCTAGACGACGGCTTCGGTGCCCTGGTGGAGGGCAGCCGCAACTACCTGGTCGGCCACGACGGACGGGTGTTCGCTTTTGCCCCCGACGGCTACGGCTACACGCAGTACCCGCACGGCACTCGCCAGACGGCGTTCGTTCACGACCTGCCGCTGCTGGCTCGGGAGACCTAGGCGCTCGTGCGGTTTTGGTGCTCGGCGACCGAGGCGCCGTGGAGTTGGGCGTGGCAGGCGTATCCCGGCGTGTGGCTGCTGAGCCTGGGGCTAGGCGCGTGGTATTTCATCTCGGTCGGCGACCGGAGCCGTCACGTCGACCGGCGCAAGGCGACGCTTTTCTGTGGGGGCATCGCGGCGTTCTGGCTGGCGTCGGATTGGCCGCTCGGGTTGCTGGGCACCGGCTACCTGGCTTCCGCGCACATGGCTCAGTTCGTGCTCTACACGCTGGCTGCGGCGCCGTTGATGCTGGCGGGAATGCCGGAGTGGCTGGCGCGGCACGTCGCGTCGAAGCTGCGGGCGTACCGGCTGCTGCGTCGGCTGTCGCGCCCGGTCACCGCAGGAGTGCTGTTCAACGCGGTGCTGGTCGCGACGCACGCGCCGTGGGTCACCGACACGCTGCGGGTCAACCAGCTCGGCTCGTTCGCGATGGACATGGTGTGGCTCGCAGCGGGC
>CAYRJD010000032.1:0-27546 GCA_964424585.1 uncultured Acidimicrobiales bacterium
GCGAAGTTCGCCATCTTCAGGGCGTTGCTCGACGCGGGCAACACCGCGGCGGTGCTGCTGGGTGTGGTGGTCGCGGTCAACACCGTCATCGCGTTCGGCTACTACGCGAAGGTGTTGGTGCCGATGTGGTTCCAGCCCGCATCGGAAAGCCACGATGGTTCGCGCGTGCCGGTCACCGGCGCGCTCGGAGCTGCGCTGGCGATCACCGCCGCGGTGACGTTGGCGGTCGGCGTGCTGCCGGGGCTCATCGGGCACTTCGGTGAGCTGTCGGTGCTCATCGCGCTCGGAAACTGACGACGCCCGTTCGTTTCGACCGCTACCTCGATGACGCGCTGTACGGCGAGCGCGGGTTCTACACGACGGGGGGCAGGCCCGGCCCGCCAACGGGCCCGGCTGCTAGCTCGGACACCGGCGCGACTAGCCGCAGCGAAGGAGATTTCGTCACCGCGCCCGAACGCGGCGATCTGTTTGGGCGTTGCGTGGCTCGCTATCTCGACGACACCTGGGAGCGCATCGGCAAGCCCGCGCCGTTCGTCGTCGTCGAGGGCGGCGCCGGAGCGGGCAAGCTCGCGCGAGATGTGCTGGCGAACGTCGAGACCTGCGGCGACGCGCTGACGTACGTCGCAGTCGACCGTTCGGCCGCTCAGCGCGAGCTAGCTGCTGAACGTTTGGCTCACGACGAGCGAGCGGTCGTTGCAGCCGACCTGCCGGCGGTGGCTCCAACCGATGCTCACGTCGACGCGCGAACACTGACCGCGCCCGGCGCGGTGAGCGTCGTGCTGGCGAACGAGCTGCTCGACAACATGGCGCCGCGGGTGCTCGTGCGCACAGACGAAGCAGGCGGGTCAACTGGCTTCGGTGAGCTGTGGGTGGCAGGCTCAGCCGTTGACGGGTCGTCGTGCGACGAACCCGCGCCACCAGACATTGTGCTCGTGCCAGCGCCAGCCGACGTGTCGTCACTAGCGCGCCAGCTCGTCGGCGACGTTGCGCTCGGCACGGCGGTGCCGCTGCAGCTGAAGGCAGCGGCGTGGGTGTGGCGCGCGCTCAGCTTGCTCGCAGGCTCGCCCGGAGGTTCGCGGCGCGACGCGTCGGCGGGCGTGCCGCAGGGCGTGCCAATAGAGGGCCTAATAGAGGGTCAAATAGAGGGCCAACTTTTGGTCGTCGACTACGGCTGCGCCACCACGGCGGAGCTAGTCGAGCGCCCGATGACCGACTGGCTGCGCGGCTACCGGGCACACCAAAACGTGGCGTTGTTTGCTGTGCCTGCCGACGTCACCTGCGACGTCGCGTTCGACCAGCTGGCTGCTCACACTCGACGTCTCGCGCGCATGTCGCTCACTACCGGTGCCGACTGGCTGGCTGCCGTCGGGCTCGACGCGCTGACCGCTGAGGCGCGACGCGCCTGGGAAGCCACGCGGGCCGCGCCGACGGCCGCCACGCTGGCCGCCCGAGCGCAGCTCGACGAAGCCGCCGACTTGGTTGACCCGAACGGCTTCGGCGCGTTCCTGGTTGCCAAATGGCAGGTGCAACAGTGGCAGGCTTAGGGTTTGTGAGCCAACAGCGAGGTGATTGTGACTCAACCAGCCCAGCCTGAACCAGCCCAGGCCCAGCCTGAACCAGCCATCGAGGACTACTACACCGAGGGGCGCGCCTTCCCGCCGCCGCCCGACTTCGCCGCCGCCGCGCTCACCAACGACCAGACCCTCTATCGCGAGGCGCAAGCCGACCGCCTCGCGTTCTGGGCTCGCCAAGCCCGAGAGCACGTCAGCTGGTTCAGCGACTTCCACACCGTGTGTGAATGGGAGTTGCCGTTCGCCAAGTGGTTCGTCGGCGGCACGCTCAACGTCTCCTACAACTGCCTCGACCGACACGTAGAGGCTGGGCGCGGCGACAAGGTGGCCTTCTGGTGGGAGGGCGAGCCCGGCGACACCCGCACCATCACCTACGCCGAGATGCTCGATGAGGTCAGCCGGTTTGCCAACGTGCTGCGCAGCCTCGGCGTCGAGCGCGGCGACCGAGTGTGCATCTACATGCCGATGATCCCCGAGCTACCGGTCGCGATGCTGGCGTGCGCGCGCATCGGCGCTGCCCACTCGGTCGTGTTTGGCGGCTTCAGCGCCGACTCGCTTTCCGACCGCATCGCGGATGCCGGCGCGAAGGTGCTGATCACCGCCGACGGTGGCTACCGACGGGGGGCGCCGTTTCCGCTCAAGCCGGTCGCCGATGAGTCGGTCGCGGCGACGAACAGCGTCGAGGCCGTCGTCGTCGTGCGACGCACCGGCGGCGACGTTGCCTGGAACGACGGCATCGACCACTGGTATCACGAGCTGATGGCATCGCCGGTGGCATCGCCGGACTGCGCGCCCGAGGCGATGGACACAGAAGACCTCCTGTATCTGCTCTACACCTCGGGCACCACCGCTCGTCCGAAGGGCATCATGCACACCACCGGCGGATATCTCACCCAGGTGGCGTTCACGCATCGCTACACCTTCGACCTGCGGCCCGACACAGACGTCTACTGGTGCGCGGCAGACATCGGCTGGGTGACCGGCCACAGCTACATCGTCTACGGGCCGATGGCGAACGGCGCGAGTTCGGTCATGTACGAGGGCACGCCCGACACGCCGCGCCCCGAGTTCCGCGAAGGCCCGCAAGCTGAGTGGCCCAAAGACCGGCTGTGGGACATCATCGAGCGCTACGGCGTGACGCAGCTGTACACCGCGCCGACCGCGATTCGCACGTTCATGAAGTGGGGCGCGCAAGAGGTCGCCAGCCATGACCTCTCGTCGCTGCGGGTGCTGGGCACCGTTGGCGAGCCGATCAACCCCGAGGCGTGGATGTGGTACCACACCCATATCGGCGGCGAGCGGTGCCCCATCGTCGACACGTGGTGGCAGACCGAGACCGGCGGCCACATGATCACCCCGCTGCCGGGTGTCACCACCACCAAGCCTGGCTCGGCGACGCACCCGCTGCCGGGCATCTGCGTCGAACTGGTCGACGACGCCGGCAACCCCGTCACTCGCGGCGGCGGCTACTTGACCATCACGCAGCCCTGGCCGGCGATGCTGCGCGGCATCTGGGGTGACCCGCAGCGCTACATAGACACCTACTGGAGCACCTATGAGGGCCGCTACTTCGCCGGCGACGGCGCGAAGATCGACGAAGATGGCTACCTGTGGCTGCTGGGTCGCGTCGACGACGTGATGAACGTGTCGGGCCATCGCATCTCGACGACCGAGGTTGAGAGCGCGCTGGTCGACCACAGTTCGGTCGCGGAGGCCGCCGTGGTGGGAGCGACCGACGACACCACCGGACAAGCGATCATCGGCTACGTCATCTTGCGAGGCGGCAAAGAGCCGACCGATGAGCTGGGCGAAGAGATCCGTCAGCACGTCGCGACCAAGCTCGGTGCCATCGCTCGACCCAAAGCGGTGGTGCTGGTGCCAGACTTGCCGAAGACGCGGTCGGGCAAGATCATGCGGCGGTTGCTGCGCGACGTCGCCGAAGGCCGCCAGCTGGGCGACACCACCACGCTGGCCGACAGCTCGGTCGTCGAAGAGATCCGCACCCGCGCCGCGGCTGCGCCGCAAGAAGATTGACCGGCCGCAGCACTGACACCCCACAGATAGGAATAAGTCATGCGAAACACGCTCAAAACAACGGTGCTGCTGGCCGGGCTCGCCGGGCTGATCATGTTCGTCGGCAGCTTCTTCGGCGGCGCTGGCCTATGGATCGCTGGCCTGCTGGCGTTCGCGATGGTCGGCGGCAGCTTTTGGTTTTCGGACAAGCTGGCGATTAGGTCGGCCAGAGCTGTCGAGGTGAGCGAGCGCGCTCAACCGAAGCTGCACGCGGACGTCGCCAGTTTGGCGCAGGCGTTCGACTTGCCGAAGCCGCGCATCTACATGAGTCCCGACCCGCAGCCCAACGCGTTCGCGACCGGTCGCAGCCCACGCCACGCGGCGGTGTGCGTGACCGCTGGGCTGCTCGACAACCTGAGCGACTACGAAGTGCGGGGCGTGCTGGCGCACGAGCTCGCGCACATCGACAACCGCGACATCTTGATCGGCTCGGTCGCGGCCGCCATCGCGTCGATGATTACGTTCATCGCCAACATCGCCTACTTCGGCGCGCTGTTCGGCGGAGGTGGCGATCGCGATCGCAACCCGTTCGCGGAGCTGGCGCTGATTTTCCTGGCACCGGTCGCGGCGTCGCTCATTCAGCTCGCCATCAGCCGCAGCCGCGAGTACGCGGCAGACGCTGAGGCGGCGCGCATCCTCAACGACGGCGAGCCGCTCGCGGGTGCGCTGGAGAAGCTCGAGAACTACTCGCGCCGCGTGCCCAGCCCGCTGGCAAGCGCGAACCAGGCGCAAAAGTACATCGTCCACCCGCTGGCCGGGAAGCGCACGACGTTCGGCAACTTGTTTCGCACGCACCCGCCGACCGAGCTGCGGGTCGCACGCCTGCGCGACGGCAGCTGGCGGTGAGCTAATCGCGAAAGTTTTCGAACTGGAGGGGCAGGCCGAAGTCGTGCTCTTTCAGTTCGGCGATGACCGTCTGCAGGTCGTCACGCTTCTTTGACGTCACTCGCAGCTGGTCGCCTTGCGTCTGGCTCGCCACGCCCTTGACGCCCAGCTGCTTGATGAACTTGTTCAGCTCTTTGGCCTTGTCGCTGCTGATGCCCGCAACCAGCGTCGCGACCTGCCGCACGGTCGAGCCCGCTGCGTCTTCGACGCCGCCGTAGTCGAGCGCCTTAAGGCTGACCTTGCGCTTGACCATCTTTTCTTCGAGCACCATTCGCAGCGCCGCCAGCCGATCTTCGGTGCCAGAGCGCATGGTGATCGTGTTGTCGCCGAGTTCGACCGAGCTGTGAGTGTCTTTGAAGTCGAAGCGGTTGGCGACTTCGCGGGCGGCTTGGTCGACCGCGTTGGTCACCTCGCTCATGTCAACTTGTGAGACCACGTCAAAGGAAGGCATGGGTGCCAAAGGTAGCGAGCGTTGGCTGCGTCCGGTAGCTTGAGCGCGCTGGGTCGATGCCCGAGCGGCCAAAGGGAACGGGCTGTAAACCCGTCGGCATTCGCCTACGGAGGTTCGAATCCTCCTCGGCCCACCAGACGCGAGCCGCAAGCGCAGAGCGTGCGCCAGCACGCCGCGGCGCACCCCGCTAGGTTCGCGCCCATGAGCGACTTCTGTCACGGCGAACAAGATGGCCACTTGTTCGTCATCACCATCAACCGACCCGAACGGATGAACGCGCTGCACCCGCCAGGCAGCGCCGCGATGAGCGAGCTGTTCGACGAGTTCCACGCCAACCCCGACCTCTGGGTCGCCATCGTGACTGGCGCGGGTGACCGAGCTTTCTCCGCGGGCAACGACCTCCGCTACCAGGCCGAAGGCGGCGACATGTCGGGCACCCCGTCGACCGGCTTCGGCGGCATCACATCACGCTGGGACTTAGACAAGCCGGTGATCGCCGCGGTCAACGGCGTCGCGATGGGCGGCGGCTTTGAGATCGCGCTGGCGTGCGACATCATCGTGGCGTCGCAGAACGCGCTGTTCGCGCTGCCCGAGCCGAGGGTCGGGCTGGCCGCGCTGGCGGGCGGCATTCACCGGCTGCCCCGCCAGATCGGGCTCAAGCGTGCGATGAGCATGATGCTGACCGGACGACACGTGCCTGCCGCCGAAGCCAAAGAGCTGGGCATATGCGCCGAAGTCGTGCCCCAAGGCGAAGCGCTCGCGTGCGCTCGCCGCTGGGCCGACCTGGTGATCGACTGCTCGCCGATGTCGATCAAGGCGACCAAGCAGGCAGCGATGGCTGGGCTGAACGTGGCCAGCGTGCGCGAGGCACACGAAGCGAAATACGACGCCGTGCGCGAGATGCGTCACAGCGCGGATTTCGTCGAAGGCCCCAAAGCGTTCAGCGAGAAGCGCAAGCCCAACTGGACCGGCCGCTAACCCTTCATTAGGGCCCTTAGCGCGCCCACCAGCGAAGGGCTAGGTGTCGGCGTGGCGGGCGATGGTTTCGGCCCAGGCGGTCGCGTCGTCGGGCGTGGCGATGACCGTTGCCAGCCCAGCCATCGGCGAAACCGGTACCAGCACGCGGCTGACGCCGCGCGCGGCGAGATCGGCTAGGTCGGCTGGGTCGTCGGGCATCGAGGTCGTGATCTCCAGCGCGTCTGGGTCGCGGCCGTGCTCTCGCGCTGTGGTGCGGGCCAGCTCGAGCAGCTCAGGCGGCGCGCCGCGCGCCGGGAAGTAGCCGTTGCCCAAGCGGCCAGCGCGTCGAGCCGCGGGCGCGGAGTCGCCGCCGACGATGATCGGCACCGAGCCCTGACTGGGCTGCGGTCGGCAGTAGGCGGCCGTGAAGTCGACGAACTCGCCGTGAAACGTCGGCCGGTCGGCTGTCCACAGCTCGCGCATCGCCGCGACGTACTCATCGGTGCGAGCGCCCCGCCGTTCGAACGGCGCGCCGATTGCCTCGAACTCTTCGCGCAGCCAGCCGACGCCGATGCCCAGCATCACCCTTCCGCCGCTCATGTAGTCGAGCGTCGCGATCTGCTTCGCCGCGATGACGGGGTTGTGCTGCGGCACGATCAAGATGCCCGTCGCGAACCGGATGGTCGACGTCACGCCAGCCATGTACGCCATCCACATAAGCGGGTCGGGCAGCGGCAGGTCTTCGACGCCGCCCGCCATCTTGCCGTCGGGGCTGTAGGGGTACTGGCTCTCATAGCCCGACGGCACGACCGTGTGCTCGACCGTCCAAGCCGACTCAAAGCCTGCAGCCTCGCCGGCTTGCACCAGCTCGGTCGCGAGCGCGGTGTCGGAGGCGAACGGCCCGGTGTTGCAGTATCTGAGTCCGAACTTCATTGCGTTGGCCCTTTCTCTTTGGTAATTCTCTAGGCATCTAGCGTTGTGCCAACCGCACACCGCTAGCCGCAGATTAGGAGCACCGTGTCATTCCTGCCGAACGTGTCCGAGTTGTTCGACGCGAGCCAGTGGACCGAGGTCGCCGACTTTGACTTCGACGACATCACCTACCACCGCTCGACTGACGAAAAGACCGTGCGCATTGCGTTCGACCGGCCCGACGTGCGCAACGCGTTCCGCCCGCGCACCATCGACGAGCTGTATCGAGCGTTAGACGATGCGCGCCAGACGTCGTCGGTCGGCTGCGTGCTGCTGACTGGCAACGGGCCAGCGACCACCGACGGCGTGTGGTCGTTCTGCTCTGGCGGCGACCAGCGCATTCGGGGCCGCGACGGCTACCGCTACGCGCAAGGGGAGACCTCCGACACCATCGACCCCGCCGCGCTCGGACGGTTGCACGTGCTCGAGGTGCAGCGCCTCATCCGCACGATGCCGAAGATCGTCATCAGCGTCGTCTGCGGCTGGGCGGCGGGCGGCGGACACTCGCTGCACGTCGTGTCTGACTTGTCGCTCGCTAGCGCCGAGCACGCGTTCTTCAAGCAGACCGACACCAACGTCGGCAGCCTCGACGGCGGGTTCGGCTCGGCCTACCTCGCGCGCCAGGTGGGCCAGAAGCGTGCGCGAGAGATTTTCTTGCTCGGGCACACCCACTCCGCCGCCGACCGCTACCGAATGGGCGACGTCAACGCGGTCGTGCCGCACGCCACCCTTGAGGTCGAGGCGCTGCGATGGGCGACCGACATCAACTCGCGCTCGCCGATGGCGCAGCGGATGTGCAAGCTGGCGTTCAACCTCATCGACGACGGGTTGGTCGGCCAGCAGGTGTTTGCCGGCGAGGTGACGCGGCTGATGTACGGAACGGATGAGGCCATCGAGGGGCGCGACGCGTTCTTAGAAAAGCGCGACCCGAACTTCGACCGGTACCCCTGGCACTTCTGACGCGCTAACGGGCCAGCAGACGCTGCATCAGCGCGACGTCGAGCCAGCGGCCGAACTTGCGGCCGACCTCGCGCTCGATGCCGACCAGCTCGAACCCGCAGCTGCTGTGCAGTCGCACCGACGCGATGTCGGTGTCGCCCGCCTCGCACGCGATGCGAGCGAACACCGCGTGGTAGCCGAGGCCTTTCGCCGCGTCGACCAGCTCGCTCAACAATGCGTGTCCGACTCCCTCGCCCTGGCGGTCGTGGCGCACGTAGACGGAGTCTTCGACGCTGGTCGCATACGCGGGGCGAGAGCGGTACGGCGACAACGCCGCCCAGCCGACGACTTCGTCGACATCGTCGACCGCGACGATGCAGGGGTAGGCCCCGGAGTGCTCGCGCTGCCAGTCGAGCTGGGCGTCAGCGTCGCGCTCAACCAGGTCGAACGTCGCGATGGTCGAGGCGACCTCGTGGTTGTAGATGGCGGCGATCTGCGGCGCGTCGTTCGTCGTCGCGAAGCGAGTGCGCATCGACGGCAAGCTAGCTAGTGGCCAGGTTGAGTTGAACCGACCGCACACCCTTAGACTGGGCCGCTCCAGCGACGATGCTGGCGGCGTCGCCGCATTCGTCGCCCCGTTAGCTCAGTAGGTAGAGCACAGCCATGGTAAGGCTGGGGTCGCCGGTTCGATTCCGGCACGGGGCTCTTGCCCCTTCGTCGGCGGGATAGCTCAGTTGGTCAGAGCGCACGGCTCATAATCGTGAGGTCCCGGGTTCGAGTCCCGGTCCCGCTACGCCGCCGGTAGCATCGCGGCTCCGAGGCCAACCCGGCCTGTAGGGCAGTAGCTCAATTTGGTAGAGCACCGGTCTCCAAAACCGAAGGTTGTGGGTTCGAGTCCCTCCTGCCCTGCGAGCCGCACAGCAAACCAGCAGCCCCCTCTCAGCAACCAGCCCAGCCCCGACCAAGACGAGGTAACCGACACGTAATGGCGATGAACCGACGCACCAGGCGTCACCTCCAACGTCAAGGCGAAATGGCGCCAGACGGCACGCCGGTCGCCAAGCGCGACCGCAACCAGACGACCACGGCTTCGCCGACGCACGAGCGGGCCGGGTTCCGACAGTTTCTCTCTGAGGTGCGCTCAGAGCTGGGCAAGGTGGTCTGGCCGAGCAAGTCCGAGCTCATCAACTACTCCATCGTCGTGCTGATCACGATCGTCGTGCTGACCTCGATGATCGCCGGCTTCGACTGGCTGTTCGGCGAGGCCGTGCTGCGGCTGTTTGACACGAACTGAGGCTGACGTGACCGACCTGACCTCCACCCAAGTTGCCCCCGACGTCGACGTGCTGACCGAAGACGAGCTGCTAGCCGAAGCCGCCGCTCCCGAGCAGCTCTCGCCGTTCGACCGTCCGGGCAAGTGGTTCGCCGTGGCCACCCAGTCGGGCTATGAGAAGAAGGTCAAGCAAAACCTAGAAGCGCGCGCGATTGCGCTCGACATGGAGGAAGCGATCTACGAGATCGAGATTCCCATGGAAGACGTCATCGAGTTCAAGGGCGGCCGCAAGATGGTGGTGCGCAAGAAGGTCTTCCCCGGCTACCTGTTCGTGCGGTGCGAGCCGCACGCCGACACGCACCACATGATCCGCGAGACGCCGGGCATCACCGGCTACGCCGGGCCCGGCGGCAAGCCGTCGCCGCTCAAGCAGCACGAGGTCGAAAAGTTCCTGTCGTCGCCGGATGTCGGCGACGACAAGCCGATGCGCACCAAGCCGAGCGTCGTGTATGAGCTCGACGAGAGCGTTCGCATCAAGGACGGCCCGTTCGCCGACTTCCAAGGCCAGGTGATCGAGATCAACGAAGACCAGCTCAAGGTCAAGGTGCTGGTCAACATCTTTGGTCGCGAGACTCCCGTCGAACTCGACTTCGCCCAGGTGGCGAAGGTCTAGCTTGAGAGCCTGTTAGAGAAAGGGCCAACGCATGGCTGAACCCACCGCCGACAACACGACCAAGCGCGTCGCCGCGCTGGTCAAGATCCAGATCGAAGCTGGGCAGGCGAGCCCGGCACCGCCGGTGGGCACAGCGCTGGGGCCGCACGGGATCGCGATCATGGACTTCTGTAAGGAGTACAACTCACAGACCGAGCAGCATCGCGGCACGATCATTCCGGCCGAGATCACGATCTACGAAGACCGCACGTTCAGCTTCATCACCAAGACGCCGCCGACGTCGGTGATGTTGAAGGAGGCAGCGAAGCTCGACAAGGCTGCCGAGAACCCTGGCCGCGAGCAGGTGGGCACCGTCACCGCCGCGCAGGTCACGCAGATCGCGACCACCAAGATGGTCGACCTCAACGCCCGCGACCTCGCCGCAGCTGAGCGGCAGGTGATGGGCACCGCCCAGTCGATGGGCATCGAAGTCGCTGGCTGAGCTGGCGCCCCACGACCGCACCTTTCCTTAGAACACCGGAGACGCAACACATGACCACCAAGCACGGCAAGCGCTACGACCAAGCCACGCAGAGCTACGACCACGAAGAGCTGCACGAGCCGACCGCGGCCGTCGAGCTGGTCCGCAACTTCGCGACCGCCAAGTTCGACGAGTCGGTCGAGCTGTCGGTGCGTCTGGGCGTCGACCCGCGCAAGGCCGACCAGGTGGTGCGAGGCACGGTGTCGCTGCCGAGCGGCACCGGCAAAGACGTGCGGGTGGCGGTGTTCGCGCAAGGCGACGCGGCCGCCGAGGCGAGCGAAGCTGGCGCAGACGTGGTCGGCGGCGCCGACCTCGCGGAACGGGTCGAGGGCGGCTTCTTAGATTTCGACGTGGCGATCGCGAGCCCCGACATGATGAGCGTGGTCGGCAAGCTGGGTAAGGCGTTGGGGCCGCGCGGGCTGATGCCGAACCCGAAGTCCGGCACGGTCACGCCCAAGGTCGGCGACGCTGTGCGCGAGTTCAAGGGCGGCAAGGTGGAGTACCGCACCGACCGCTACGGCAACGTCGCGCTGGCCATCGGCAAGGCCAGTTTCGACGCGGCAGCCATCGAGGCGAACTTCAACGCGGTGATGGACGAGATCAACCGCGCCAGGCCAGCCTCGGCGAAGGGCCGCTACGTGCGCAAGGTGACGCTGTCGTCCACCATGGGCCCCGGCGTGCAGGTCGACCCTGCGACGGTTAGCTAGGGCCAGCCCGCTAGCGCCAGCCAGCTGGCGTCGCTTCGAGCCTATTTCAAATTAGGCCAAAATTTGAAATAGCGGCCTCGCTTACGTCACAACGTGAAATAAGGGCCTCGCTTACGTCACGAATCGGTAGCTTTGTGTCGTAAGCGCATGGCCAACGTCACAGTTTGTGCCTACAGCCGCGCTCACCAACCCACTCCCACGGAGGCACACCATGAAACGCACCGAAGTAGGACGCTATCAAGTCACCGATGTCGGCGGTGAGTTGGTCGAGGCGTTCGTGCCCGAACCACTGCCGCCGACCCCGCCGGTCGATTTGAGTTCCGGGCTGACGCTACTTCAAGAGGAGGCAGCCGTTGCCTTAGGGCGACTCGACGCAGCCACGTCCGCGCGTACAGCCACGGCATCGAGCGTTTGAATGACGGCTTCCCTCTGTGCAACCGGTTGCTGCGGGAGATGCACGAGATCTTGCTAGAGGGCGGGCGCGGGCAGGACAAGTTGCCCGGTGAATTTCGTCGCTCGCAAAACTGGATAGGTGGGACGAGGCCGGGCAACGCCAGCTACGTGCCGCCACCTCACGATGAGGTCGAGCCAGCGATGGCTGCGTTGGAACGCTTCATCCACGGTGCGCAAACCGCGCAACGGCTCTTCGCGACACACCGCGCCATCGTGAGACAGGTCGAGGAGATCGCGCAAGAGAGGGTCGTGTCGGTCTGACGTGGTGCGCTCTGCCGTGGCGCACCCTGCTCCGGCCTATTCCAACTTGGGCTCCAATGTGGACTTAGGGCCGCATGACGTCCAGTGAGTGGACTTAGCGCAGCGCTTATTCCAAATTGCGGACGAAACTGGACTATCCTGCTCTGGATGTCTGCTTCACTCCAGGGCACTTACCGCAGTAGCTGGGTGCGCGACGAGGAGGTCCGCGCCTTCGTGCCCAACCCGCTGCCGCCTGAGCCGCCAATCGCCATCCAAGGCACACTCGCTCGGCTGAACACCGAGGCGCTGGTGGAGACGGTGCGGTTCGATCAGTCCCTCGCCGCGTTTGCGAGCCGCGAGTTCATCACCTACAGCTTCAGCCGGCACGAAGCTGTGCACTCGTCGCGGATCGAAGGTTCGCGTACGTCGTTCGCTCAGTTGGTGGTGCACGAAGCGGTGAGCGACGGAGACAGCGACGACGACGTCGACGTGAGTGAGGTGATGGCTCACGTCAGCGCGTACGAGCACGGTGTCGCTCGAATGACACAGGATGACTTTCCGCTGTGCAATCGGCTGCTGAGAGAGATGCACGCGATCCTCTTCACCGGACGCCGTGGGCTGCACAAGATGCCAGGGGAGTTTCGCACCACGCAGAACTGGATCGGTGGGTCGCGGCCGGGTGATGCGTCGTTTGTGCCGCCGCCGACGATGGAGGTCGGCACATGCATGTCGGACCTCGAGAAGTTCATGCACGCGGACGACGACTTGTCGCCCTTGATGCGGGCAGGGATGATCCACCAGCAGTTCGAAACCATTCACCCGTTCGTTGACGGGAACGGCCGCATCGGACGTTTGCTGATCGCGCTGTACCTGCGTCACGTTGGCCTGGTGCAGTTCGCGCCGCTGTATGTGAGCCACTACGTCGATGAGCATCGTCGGACGTACTACGACCTGCTTCGACGGGTGAGCGCTGAGGGCGACTGGACGGCGTGGCTGGAGTTTTTCCTCGTTGCCGTTCGAGACACGGCGCGCGGCGGCTTGGCGCTGGCGCAAGCGCTGGCGCACACCCAGGCCGAGGCGATCGCCGAGGTGCGCGCGCAGGCTGGTCGACGAGAGGCGTCGGTCGTGAGGGTGATGGAAGCCTTCGGCGAACGTCCGGTGCTCATGGCGCGCCAACTTCGCGAGCGAACGGGGCTAGCGCCGACGACCGTCAACAGCGCGCTCGACTTTCTCATTGAGCTTGACGTGGTTGAGGAACTGACGGGTAACGAACGGCGACGCGCCTACGGCTACTCACCGCTGCTGCGCGCGCTGATCCAGGGCGTTCCAGATTGAGTGCGGGGTGGGTTGGCGCGGGTGGGCGGCGGCGGGTTGGCGCGGGCGTGCGCGGTCGTTAGCCTCTGGTGCTTGCCGTAGACATCCGGTCGGCATCCGCTCGGACGCCCTAAGTGGTGGCGCTCGTCGCCGCCAGCCCGACGAGGCCGAACACAACCGACACGCTCGAGCGCAAGTTCGAGCGGTGCGTGCGGGTTCTCCTCACCAGGTCTGTGGCATCCAACCGATGGCCGCCAGCGCAAGGCAGCCACTTCCGCCCAGACCCGTTCCTAGGAGACCCAGTGCAGCGACCGCCCCGCGCCGACAAAGTCGCCATCGTCGAAGAGGTGCAGCAACGCTTCGCCCAAAGCGAGGCCGTATTGCTGACCGACTACCGCGGCCTCAACGTCGATGAGATGGCGAACGTGCGCACCGCGCTCCTCGACGTCGACGCGCAGATGAAGATCTACAAGAACACGCTCGTCAAGCTGGCAGCGCCCACCGATGCGCCCGAGGGTCTGGTCGACCTGCTCGCAGGGCCAGTCGCGCTGACGTTCACCGGCAAAGACCCGGTGCCCGCCGCGAAGGCGCTGCGCGACTTCGCTCGCAACCACGAAGCGCTGGTCATCAAGGGCGCCCTCGTGTCGGGTCGGCTGCTGAGCGCGCAAGAGGTCGCGACGCTCGCGACGCTGCCGGCGCGCGACGTGGTGCTCGCGGAGATCGTCGGCGGGTTCGCCGCGCCGCTCCAGCAGCTCGCGCAGATGATGAACGCGCTGCTGGGTGAGATGGCTGGCCTGCTGAGCGCGCTCGCCGAGCAGACCCCAGCCGAACCGGTCGTCGAGGCCGAGCCGGTCGCCGAGCCCGAGGCTGACGAACCCGAAGCCGTCGAGCCAGCCGAGCCGGTCGTCGAGCCCGAGGCCGACGAGCCCGAAGCCGTCGCGCAAGCCGAACCGGTCGCCGAGCCCGAGCCCGAACCATCGCCTGAAACCGACAACCCCACCGAAAAGGAAGGTGAAGACCAGTGAGCACACTCACAACTGACGAGATCCTCGACGCCATCGGCCAGATGAGCGTCATCGAACTCGTCGAACTCAAGAAAGCGTTTGAAGACAAGTTCGATGTCACCGCAGCCGCGGCGGCACCGGTTGTCATGGCTGCGGCCAGCGGCGATGCCGCCGACGCGGACGCAGGCGCGGCCGAAGCCAAGAGCACCTTCGACGTCGTGCTCGCGGCCGTTGGCGGCGAGAAGATCAAGGTCATCAAAGAGGTGCGCAGCCTCACGTCGCTCGGGCTGAAAGAAGCCAAGGCGCTCGTCGAGGAAGCGCCCAAGCCGCTGCTCGAAGGCGTCTCGCGAGAAGACGCCGATGCCGCGAAGGAAGCCCTCGAAGCGGCTGGCGCCACCGTCGAGGTCAGCTAGCGCGACCAACTGGGCTGTGGCGATCGGGCTGCCGCGATTGGGCCGCCGTGACTGGGCTGCCACCATTGGGCCGCCCCTAACGGCTGACCTAGCCCGATTGTGACGCGCAGGTTGTGACGAGCGCGCGACACCGCTAGCGTTGCCGTCGCCCGCCGCTGCGCTGCGCGCAGCTTCACCTCCGTGCCCTTTGCGCGCCGTTTCGTGCGCGCCGCGTTATGCGACCCCTTGCCGTCCCTGCGCGTGCTCTGCGCGCGCACCAACCCAATGAGGAGACACGTTGTCGACTCGCCGTGAGCGCTACTCATTCGGCAACCTCAACGAGGTTCTGGAACTCCCGAACCTGGTTGACATACAGAAGGGATCGTTCAAGCGATTCCTAGACGAAGGCCTGAAAGAAGCCTTCGACGACATCAGCCCGATCCGCGACGTCCAGGGCGCGCTCGAGCTGGTGCTCGACTTCGACCCGAAAGACCCAGACCTGCGTCCGCCTCCCAAGTTCACCGAGGAGGAGTGCAAAGAACGCGACATGACCTACGCCGCGCCGGTCTTCGTGCGCGCGCACTTCCGCAACGCCAACACCGGCGAGGTGAAGTCGCAGACCGTCTTCATGGGCGACTTCCCGATGATGACCGAGAAGGGCACGTTCATCGTCAACGGCACCGAGCGGGTCGTGGTCAGCCAGCTCGTTCGCTCGCCGGGCGTCATCTTCCAGCCAGGCGAGCGCTACCGGCTCCGCAACATGAGCAAGCACCAGCTCGTCACGGCCACCATTCATCCGTACCGCGGCGAGTGGATCGAGTTTGACGTCGAGCACAAGCCCGGCAAAGACCCGACCGCCGGCTGCCGCATCGCCCGCAAGCGTCGCCTCAGCATCTTCACGCTCATCCGCGCGCTGGGGTACGGCGAAGAGCATCACCCCAACTTCTTAGAGAAGTTCGTCGAGCACTTCGGCTTCCTCGAGCCGCAGTGGGCCAAAGAGAGGGAACACTTCGCCACCCAAGAAGAGTCGCTCATCGAGATCTACCGGCGCGTGCGCCCCGGCGAGGCGGCGACCGCCGCCAGCGCGACCAACTACTTCGAGACCGCGTTCTTCGGCGACCGCCGCTACGCGCTGTCAAAGGTCGGCCGCTACAAGCTCAACCGCAAGCTCGACAGCGAAATCGACCGCCTCAACGAGCTGTTCGACCTCGAACTCGAAAAGCCCGAACCCGACTGGCCGGTGCTGACGCGCCCCGAGGTGCTGGCAACCGCGAGCTACCTGTTGCACCTCGCCAACATCGAAGCCGGCTACCGGCTCGACGACCAAGACCACTTCGCCAACCGCCGCATCCGCTCGGTCGGCGAGCTGATCCAAAACCAGATTCGCATCGGGCTTAGCCGCATGGAGCGCGTCGTGCGCGACCACATGACGACCCTCGACGTCGAAGCCATCACGCCGCAGACGCTCATCAACATCCGTCCGGTCGTCGCGTCGATCAAAGAGTTCTTCGGCACCTCCCAGCTCAGCCAGTTCATGGATCAGGTGAACCCGCTGTCGGGCCTCACGCACCGTCGGCGGCTCTCGGCGCTTGGCCCCGGCGGCCTGTCGCGCGAGCGCGCAGGCTTTGAGGTGCGTGACGTTCACTTCAGCCACTACGGCCGGATGTGTCCGATCGAGACGCCCGAAGGTCCGAACATCGGGCTGATCGGCGCGCTCGCCACGTTCGCACGGCTGAATGAGTTTGGCTTCATCGAGACCCCGTATCGAGTGGTCAAAGACGGCATCGTCACCGAGCAGGTGCGCTACCTCACCGCGGATGAAGAAGAGGAGTACATCGTCGCGCAGGCCAACGCGCCGCTCAACGCGGACGGGTCGTTCCGCAACCCGAGAGTGCTGGTGCGCAAGAGCCCGCAAGGTGCGACGCTGCAAGACCTCCGCCTGCAGCTCGAGCGCGACACCTACTTCGCCGCCACCACCGAAATCAGCTTCGTGCCCGCGGCCGAGGTGCAGCTGATGGACGTGTCGCCCAAGCAGATCGTCTCGGTCGCGACCGCGCTCATTCCCTTCCTTGAGCACAACGACGCCAACCGAGCGCTGATGGGCGCCAACATGCAGCGCCAAGCCGTTCCGCTCATCCGGCCCGAGGCTCCTTACATCGGCACCGGCATCGAAGACCGCGCCGTGGCCGACGCGGCCGAGATGGTGATCGCCACCGAGGCCGGCACCGTCAAGGAGGTGACCGGCGATCGCATCGTGACCGGCCGCAAGGGCGCGTCAAACCGCACGTACGAGCTGCTCAAGTTCCGTCGCTCAAACCAAGACACGTGCATCAACCAGCGGCCGCTCGTGGCCGTCGGCGACAAGGTCGCCGAGGGCGACGTGCTGGCCGACGGCCCGTCGACCGACGGCGGCGAGCTGGCGCTCGGCAAGAACCTGCTGGTCGCCTACATGTCGTGGGAGGGCTACAACTTCGAAGACGCCATCATCATCTCCGAGCGGCTCGTGCGCGACGACGTGCTCACCTCCATCCACATTCACTCATATGAGGTCGACGCGCGCGACACCAAGCTCGGGCCCGAAGAGATCACCAGCGACATTCCCAACGTCTCCGACGACATCCTGGCCGACCTAGACGAAGACGGCATCATCCGCATCGGCGCCGAGGTCGGGCCGGGCGACGTGCTGGTCGGCAAGGTCACGCCCAAAGGCGAGACCGAACTCACGCCCGAAGAGCGGCTGCTGCGCGCGATCTTCGGCGAGAAGTCGAAGGAGGTTCGCGACACGTCGCTGAAAGTGCCGCACGGCGAAGGCGGCGTGGTCACCGACATCAAGGTGTTCGACCGCGACCAAGACGACGAGCTGGCCCCGGGCGTCAACAAGTTGGTGCGGGTGCTGGTCGCGCAGAAGCGCAAGATCAGCGTCGGCGACAAGCTGGCTGGCCGCCACGGCAACAAGGGCGTCATCAGCACGATCCTTCCCGTCGAAGACATGCCGCACATGGCCGACGGCACTCCGGTCGACATCATCTTGAGCCCGCTCGGCGTGCCGAGCCGCATGAACGTCGGCCAGGTGCTAGAGGCCCACTTGGGCTACGCCGCTCGCTGGGGCTGGAAGCACAAAGGCAAAGCGATCGGCAACGAGCCGATGAGCAACACCGAGCGCAAGACCCGCCCGCGCACCGAACCGTCGGTGTTCATCGCGACGCCCGTGTTCGACGGCGCCCACTGGGACGAACCCGAGCGCGCGGGCAAGCACCCCACCATCCAGCAAGCACTCAAGACGCTGCGCCCCGAGACGTCGAGCGGCGAGCGACTGATGACGACCGCCGGCAAGACGACCCTCTACAACGGGCGCACGGGCGAGCCCTACGACGAGCCGATCATGGTCGGCTACAGCTACATCTTGAAGCTGGCGCATCTAGTCGACGACAAGATTCACGCCCGCTCGACCGGCCCCTATTCGATGATCACGCAGCAACCGCTGGGCGGCAAGGCGCAGTTCGGCGGCCAGCGATTTGGCGAGATGGAGGTGTGGGCGCTCGAGGCGTACGGCGCCGCCTACTCACTCCAAGAGCTGCTGACCATCAAGTCTGACGACGTGCTGGGCCGCGTGCGCGTGTATGAGGCCATCGTCAAGGGCGAGAACATTCCCAGGCCGTCTACTCCCGAGAGCTTCAAGGTGCTCATCAAGGAGATGCAGGCGCTGTGCTTGAACGTCGAGGTCGTGTCTGATGCCGGCAAGCACATCGACATGTCCGCGCTCGACGAGGAAGCGCTGCGCGTGCAAGAGACGCTCGGCATCGACATCAGCCGTCCCGAGCGTGGCACCGACGAAGACGACGAGCTTCGCCAGTCGCGCATCTAGCCCGCGCCCGATCATCCGCCGCCCGATTTCCGACAGCCCAATTTCAGACCGCCCGTCTAGCCAAGAGGAAGCACCACATGGCAACTGACATCGACGTCAATGAGTTTTCCAACATCCGCATCGGGCTCGCCACGCCAGACGCGATCCGCACCTGGTCGAACGGCGAGGTCAAGAAGCCCGAGACCATCAACTACCGCACGCTCAAGGCCGAGAAAGACGGCCTGTTTTGCGAGAAGATCTTCGGGCCGATGCGCGACTGGGAGTGCGCGTGCGGCAAGTACCGGCGCGTTCGGTTCAAGGGCATCATCTGCGAGCGCTGCGGCGTGGAGGTCACGCGGTTCAAGGTGCGGCGCGAGCGCATGGGGCACATCGAGTTGGCCGCGCCCGCCGTTCACATCTGGTACCTGCGCGGCACGCGCAGCTGGCTCGCGTATCTGCTCAGCGGTCTCGAGCCCTCACAAGAGCTGAAGGCGAAGGCGCTCGAACGGGTCATCTACTTCGCAGCCAACCTCGTCACTTGGGTCGACGAAGAGCGCCGCGCCAAAGACCTCGACCAAATCAAGAGCGACATGCGCGACGAGATCGAGGTGGTGCGCGAAGACTTTGACGAGAGCAGAGCCGAGATCAACAAGCGCCTCGAAACCCAAGTCGCTGAAATCGAGAAGCAGCTCGCGTCCGCGCTGAAGGAAGCCGGCGACGATGCGACAGCGGTCAAGCGCGCCGAGCGCAGCGCGGAAGCCGAGACCAAGAGCGCCAAGGTCGACGCCGATGCCGAACTTGCCAAGATCGAACAAGAAGAGGCTGATGCTGTCGAGCTGCTCGAACGGGTGCTCGACGACTTCTGCGATCTCCGCCAGCGTGCAATCATCGACGACGAAGAGGTTTGGGGCGAGTTGATGGTTCGCTACGGCGCGTACTTCCGTGGCGGCATGGGTGCCGAGGCGATCGCCGATCTGATGGGCGAACTCGACTTTGACGCCGAAGAGGCCGCGCTGCGCCGCGCGCTCGACCCGCGCGCGTACGTCGCCGCACTCGACGCGAAGAAGATCGAAGCCGATTTCGACAAGCTGGCCGGAGCCGCCAGCGACCGCCGCAAGGTGATCACCGACGCGCTGACAACCGAACGCCGGTCGGCTCAGAAGCGAGACGTCGACCGGGTCATCCGAGGCATCCGTGACGAAGCCAAAGAGCTGAAGACCCTCGGCATCGGTAGCCTCACCGACGCGAACGACCCCGCGTCGGAAAAGCGCGTGCTCACCGAAGACGCGAAGAAGCTGATGACCGCGCTGCGTCGCCGCAACAGCGGCACCACCACGGCGTCGCTGGCCGAGCTGATCGACCGAGCCGTTTCCGACCTCGATGAGTCGATCAACCAGAGTCGCGACGATCACCACGAGACCATCCGCGAAATCGCGGCACACGCGGCTGGCGCGAAGAAGCCCAGCGCGCGCCCAAAAAACTCCGACCAGCCTGCGCTCAACAACACCGACACCCGCCGGTTCATCAAGATGTTGAAAGACGCGAAGGCTGAGATCATCAAGATCGGCGACGCGCACGACGCGTCGGTCAGCCGACGGCGTGAGCTGCAGATCGCCGCGGCAGAGCAGGCGTGTGAGATGCTCGCCGACCTTGCGACCGACCAACCCTTTGACGACGCGAAAGACAAGGGCTGCAGCGTGTGGGAAGCCTTCGCCACGCACTTCGCCGACTACGTCACGATTGAGCAGCCCCGCAAGCCGCTGTCGGTTCAGCGCAAGCAGAAGGCCGTGCGCCGGCTGAAGATTCTCGCCAAGTTCAATCACCGCGACGAGCACAACCGTGTCATCAACGACCCGCGCGCGATGATCCTCGACGTCGTTCCGGTCATCCCGCCCGAGCTGCGGCCGATGGTGCAGCTCGACGGCGGCCGGTTCGCGACGTCTGACTTGAACGACCTGTATCGCCGCGTCATCAACCGCAACAACCGGCTCAAGAAGCTGTTCGAGGTTGAAGCGCCCGAGATCATCGTCAACAACGAAAAGCGCATGCTCCAAGAAGCCGTCGACGCGCTGTTCGACAACGGCCGTCGCGGCCGGGCGGTGACCGGCCCGGGCGGGCGTCCGCTCAAGTCGCTCTCAGACATGCTGAAGGGCAAGCAAGGTCGGTTCCGTCAGAACTTGCTCGGCAAGCGCGTCGACTACTCCGGACGTTCGGTGATCGTCGCGGGCCCGACGCTGCGGCTGCACCAGTGCGGCCTTCCCAAGCTGATGGCGCTCGAGCTGTTCAAGCCGTTCGTCATGAAGCACCTGGTCGACCACGAGCTTTCTACGAACATAAAGAGCGCGAAGCGCATGGTCGAGCGCCGTCACCCGCAGGTCTGGAACGTGCTCGAAGATGCCATCCGCGAGCACCCCGTGTTGCTCAACCGCGCCCCCACGCTGCATCGCCTCGGCATTCAAGCGTTCGAGCCGGTGCTGGTGGAAGGCAAGGCCATCCAGATTCACCCGCTGGTGTGCGCGGCGTTCAACGCCGATTTCGACGGCGACCAGATGGCGGTGCACCTGCCGCTGTCGTCTGAGGCTCAAGCCGAGGCGCGGGTGCTGATGCTGTCGGCCAACAACGTGATGTCGCCCGCGGATGGCCGCCCGATGACCGTGCCCAGCCAAGACATGATCATCGGTTCGTTCTACCTCACCGAGATGCGTGAGCCCGAGCGCAGCAACGGCAGCCTGCCGATCTTCCGTCACCTCCACCAGATTGAAATGGCGCTCGAGTCGGGTCGGGTCGGCCTGCACGAACCCATCGAGTGGCGGCGCGCCGAGCTGCGGGCGACGCCCGCCAACGGCTCTGCTGCGACGTACGTGCCGACCACGCCGGGACGTGCGCTGTTCAACGCCGCGCTGCCCGACGGCTTCGCGTACGTGAACGTGCAGCTGAAAAAGGGCGACGTCGGCACGCTGGTGCGCGACCTGTCCGACAACTACTCGACCGCCGAGGTGGCGTCGAGCCTCGACGCGATCAAAGACGTCTGCTACGCGTATGCCAGCCGCAGCGGCCTCACGATCTCGGTCGACGACGTTCGCACGCCGCCCGCCAAGGCCGACATCCTCGAACGCCACGAGAAGGAAGCCGAGCGGGTCGAAAACCAGTTCCGGCGCGGCATCATCACCGACGGCGAGCGTCGCCAGAAAGAGGTCGAGATCTGGACCGACGCCACCGATGAGGTGCGGACGTCGCTCGAAGAGGCGCTGGCCGACGCGGAAAACAACCCGATCGACATGATGGTCGAGTCGGGTGCCCGCGGCAACATGATGCAGGTGCGCCAGATCGCCGCCATTCGCGGCCTGGTCGCCAACCCGCGCGGCGACATCATTCCGAGGCCGATCAAGAGTTCTTACCGAGAGGGGCTCGCAACGCTCGAGTATTTCATCTCAACGCCCGGCGCCCGCAAGGGCCTCGTCGACACCGCGCTTCGCACCGCCGACTCCGGCTACCTGACGCGCCGCTTGGTCGACGTCGCGCAAGAGCTGATCGTGAACGAGTTCGATCCGTTCGAGCGCGACCAGGTGCCGGGGCTATGGATCGAAGACGTGGCACCCGACCAGCCGCACCGACGCACGCACCTCGAAACTCGACTGCTGAGCCGCTGCCTCGCGGCCGAGGTGACGCTGTCTGACGGCACCGTGCTCGAAGCCGGCTCGCTCGTCGGCCACGAAGAGATGGAAGCGCTGCGCGACGACCCGTCGGTCGACCGAGTGCAGGTGCTGTCGCCGCTCACCGACGACTCGCCGTTCGGCGTGTCGGGCAAGGGCTACGGCGGCTCGCTGTCGACCGGCGAGCTGATCGAGGTCGGCGAAGCCGTCGGCGTCATCGCCGCGCAGTCGATCGGCGAGCCGGGCACGCAGCTCACGATGCGCACGTTCCACACCGGCGGCGTCGCCGGCACCGACATCGCCAGCGGTCTGCCGCGGGTGGTCGAGCTGTTCGAGGCACGCACGCCGAAAGGCAAGGCCGTGCTCGTGCGCCGCTCGGGCGTCGTGCAGCTCGGATCAGACGACGGCCGCAACCGCGAGATCATCGTCGAGACCACAGACGACGTCGACAAGTACCTGGTGCCATCGGTGCGCAAACTGGTCGTCGAGCCGGGCGCGGAGGTGCGCGCCGGCGATCCGCTGGTGGAAGGCCCCCGCGACCCCAAAGAGCTGATCGAAATTCTCGGCGTCCGCGCGACTCAGCAGTACCTCGTCGAAGAGGTGCAGAAGGTGTACCGCGAGCAGGGCGTGTCGATTCACGACAAGCACATCGAGCTGATCGTCAGGCAGATGACGCGGCGGGTGAAGGTGACCGAGCAGGGTGACACCGAGTTCTTGCCCGACGACACCGTCGACCAGCTCATCTACCGCGCGGCGAACCGCGAGGTCGTGCGCGCCGGCGGCACTCCTGCGAAGGCCGACCCGATCATCATGGGCATCACGAAGGCGTCGCTCGCGACCGACTCGTGGTTGTCGGCTGCGTCGTTCCAAGAGACCACGCGGGTGCTCACCGAGGCGGCCATCGAGTCGCGCCAAGACGACCTGCGCGGGCTGAAGGAGAACATCGTCATCGGCAAGCTGATTCCCGCTGGCACCGGGCTGGGGCGCTACCGCTACCTCGACGTGCTGGCACCTCAGTATGAGCCCGAGGTGTTCTGGCAGACCGAAGATCCGACCCACTGGGATGGCGTCGACGACGGCGTCTGGGAGCCGCTCGAAGCCGAGCAGATGTCGGCCTAGCTGGCCGCCCATTCGTTCGCCCATTCGTGCACCCAGTTGCCGCCGAGCTTCTGGCTACCTAGCCTTTAGCTTTCCCCCGACCTACCAAAGGCCGCCGTTGCCCACCATCGCCCAGCTTGTCCGACAGGGTCGCAAGCGCAAGAGCACCAAAGTGAAGACGCCCGCGCTGGCGGGCAGCCCGCAGCGTCGCGGCGTGTGCACCCGCGTCTACACGCAGACGCCGAAGAAGCCCAACAGCGCGCTGCGCAAGGTCGCTCGCGTGCGGCTGACGAACGGCATCGAGGTGACTGCCTACATTCCGGGCGAGGGACACAACCTCCAAGAGCACAGCATCGTGCTGGTGCGCGGCGGGCGTGTGAAAGACCTGCCCGGCGTTCGCTACAAGGTGATCCGTGGCTCGCTCGACGCGTCAGGCGTGTCTGCTCGTCAGCAGGCGCGCTCGCGCTACGGCTCGAAGAAAGACTCCTAAGCGTGCCTCGTCGAGGGTCGCCTCCCCGCCGTCCGATTGTCGCCGACCCGGTGTATGGCTCAGAGTTGGTCACCCAGGTCATCAACAAGGTGCTCCAGCGCGGCAAGCGTTCGGTTGCCGAGCGCATCGTCTACACCGCGATTGACACGCTCAACGACCGCAGCAACGGCCAGGGCATCGACGTGTTGGATCGCGCCATCGCCAACGCGCGGCCCGAGGTCGAGGTGAAGAGCCGGCGCGTCGGGGGCGCGACGTACCAGGTGCCGGTCGAGGTGAAGCCCGACCGTGCCACCGCGCTCGCAATCCGCTGGATCGTCGGCTACGCCCGCGACCGGCGCGAGCGCACGATGGCCGAGCGGCTGGCGAACGAAATCATGGACACGTCGAACAACGCTGGCTCGGCGTCTAAGCGTCGCGAAGACACCCACCGCATGGCCGAAGCCAACAAGGCGTTCGCCCACTACCGCTGGTAGGCGTTCGCTGCCCCTTCCCATCCACCAACTTCACCACCTTTGAGGCTCGAAGATGAGCAGAAACCACCCGCTTGAGCGCGTTCGCAACATCGGCATCATGGCCCACATTGACGCGGGCAAGACGACGACGACCGAGCGCATCCTCTACTACACGGGCGTCAACTACAAGATCGGCGAAGTTCACGACGGCGCCGCGACGATGGACTGGATGGAGCAAGAGCAAGAGCGCGGCATCACGATCACGTCGGCTGCCACGACGTGTGAGTGGGAAGACCACGTCATCAACATCATCGACACGCCCGGCCACGTCGACTTCACCGTCGAGGTCGAACGCTCGCTGCGCGTGCTCGACGGCGCGGTCGCCGTGTTCGACGGCGTGGCCGGGGTCGAGCCGCAGACCGAGACCGTCTGGCGCCAAGCCGACCGCTACCGCGTGCCTCGGCTGTGTTTCATCAACAAGCTCGACCGCACCGGCGCGTCGTTTTTCGACTCGCTCGCCAGCATCGAAGATCGCCTCGAAGCCAACACCGCGGTGCTGCAGCTGCCCATCGGCAACGAGGCCAACTTTGAGGGCGTCGTCGACCTCGTCGAGATGAACGCCATCGTGTACAAGGGCGACGACTTGGGTGCGACCTATGAGACGGTCGACATTCCCGCCGAGCTGGCAGGCCAAGCCGCCGAGTATCGGGCCACGCTCGTTGAGAAGCTGGCCGACGTCGACGACGACATCATGGAGGCGTTCTTAGAGGGCGAAGACGTCGACGTGCCCACGATGCACCGGGCGATCCGCAAGGGCACGATCGACAACACGTTGGTGCCGGTGCTGACCGGCACCGCGTTCAAAAACAAGGGCGTTCAGCCGCTGCTCGACGCGGTCACCCGCTATCTGCCGTCGCCGGTCGACATTCCGGCGGTGGTCGGCACCAGCGTCAACGGCAAAGAAGAGGCCGAGCGCAAGCCGTCAGACGACGAGCCGTTCTCGGCGCTGGCGTTCAAGATCATGACCGACCCGCACGTCGGCAAGCTCACCTACTTCCGCGTTTACTCCGGCACGCTCGAACGCGGCGCGCAGGTGCTCAACACGACCACCGGCGGGCGCGAGCGCATCGGCCGCATCTTGCAGATGCACGCCAACAACCGCGAAGACCGCGAGACGATCGCAACGGGCGACATCGTCGCGGGCATCGGGCTCAAGAGCACCCGCACGGGCGACACGCTGTGCGACTCTTCCAACCCGATCGTGCTTGAGCAGCTCGACTTTCCCGAGCCGGTGGTGCACGTGGCGGTCGAGCCGAAGTCGAAGGGCGACCAAGACAAGCTCGGCAAGGCGCTCACCGCGCTCAGCGAAGAAGACCCGACGTTCCAGGTGAAGAGCGACGAAGAGACCGGCCAGACGGTCATCTCGGGCATGGGCGAACTACACCTTGAGGTGCTGGTCGACCGGATGCTGCGCGAGTTCAAGGTCGACGCCAGCATCGGCAAGCCGCAGGTCGCGTACCGCGAGACGATCACCGCGCCGGTGAACAAGTTTGAGTACCGGCACATCAAGCAGTCGGGCGGGTCGGGCCAGTACGCGGTGGTGGTCATCAACCTGTTGCCGTCTGAGCCGGGCGACGGGTACGTCTTCAGCGACGCGATCAAGGGCGGGGTGATTCCGCGCGAGTTCATTCCGTCGGTCAACGCCGGTCTGCGCAGTTCGCTCGACGCTGGCCCGCTGGCTGGCTTTCCGCTGGTAGACGTCACGGTCGAGCTGATCGACGGCAACCATCACGACGTCGACTCATCTGAGATGGCGTTCAAGATCGCCGGCACGATGGCGATGCGCGAGGCTGCCCGTCAAGCCAGCCCGGTGCTGCTCGAGCCGATCATGTCGGTCGAGGTGGTGACGCCCGAGGACTACATGGGCGACGTCATCGGCGACCTCAACTCGCGCCGTGGTCGCGTCGGCCAGATGAACAGCCGTGGCAACGCGCAGGTCATCGACGCCAAGGTGCCGTTGTCGGAGATGTTTGGTTACGCTAACGACCTGCGTTCGCGCACTCAGGGTCGGGCGACCTACAGCATGCACTTCGACACGTATCAGCAGGTTCCGTCCGCCATCGCCGAAGACATCGTGAAACGAATCCGCGGCGAGTAGACCTTCCCTTCCCCCAACAACCCCTGCGCTCACCACGGGCGCACCCAACCAACCGGAGTAGCCACCATGGCCAAGGAAAAGTTTGAGCGCACGAAGCCGCACGTCAACGTCGGCACGATGGGTCACATCGACCACGGCAAGACGACGCTGACCGCCGCGATCACGAAGGTGCTCGCCGAGTCGTCGGGCGGCGTCGCGACCGCGTTCGAAGACATCGACAAGGCGCCGGAGGAGCGCGAGCGCGGCATCACCATCTCGATCGCGCACGTCGAGTACGAGACCGAAAACCGTCACTACGCGCACGTCGACATGCCGGGTCACGCCGACTACATCAAGAACATGATCACCGGCGCCGCTCAGGTCGACGGTGCGATCTTGGTGGTGTCGGCGGCCGACGGCCCGATGCCGCAAACCCGCGAGCACGTGCTGCTGGCGCGCCAGGTGGGCGTGCCCTTCATCGTGGTGGCGCTCAACAAGGTTGACATGGTCGACGACGAAGAGCTGCTTGAGCTGGTCGAGCTTGAGGTGCGCGAGCTGCTCAGCGAGTACGAGTTCCCCGGCGACGATGTGCCGGTCGTGAAGGTTTCCGCGCTGAAGGCGCTGGAGGGCGACGCCGAGGCAGCCGAAGGCATCAAGGCGTTGATGACCGCGGTCGATGAGTACATCCCCGAGCCCGAGCGCGACATCGACCGTCCGTTCCTCATGCCGATCGAAGACGTGTTCTCGATCACCGGTCGCGGCACGGTCGTGACCGGCAAGATCGAAGCTGGCGTCATCAACTCGGGCGACGAGATCGAGATCGTCGGCATCCGCGACACTCAGACCACGACGGTCACGGGCGTCGAGATGTTCCGCAAGATTTTGGATCAGGGCCAGGCGGGCGACAACGTCGGCTTGCTCTTGCGCGGCACCGACAAGGACGAGGTCGAGCGTGGCCAGGTGTGCACCAACAAGGGTGCCATCACGCCGCACACCAAGTTTGAGGCGCAGGTCTACGTGCTCACCAAGGAAGAGGGTGGCCGGCACAAGCCGTTCTTCGCGAACTACCGGCCGCAGTTTTACTTCCGCACCACCGACATTACCGGCGTGGTTGAGTTGCCGGCGGGTACCGAGATGTGCATGCCCGGCGACAACACCGAGATGACGGTCGAGCTGATCAACCCCATCGCGATGGATGAGGGGTTGCGCTTCGCTATCCGCGAGGGTGGTCGCACGGTGGGTGCTGGCCGGGTCACCAAGATCGTCCAGTAGCGGCACCCAAGCGAGAGAGCAGCAGACCACATGGCAGCCATTCCCCGCATCAGAATGCGCCTCAAGGCGTACGACCACGAGATGGTCGACCAGTCGACGCAGAAGATCGTCGAGACGGTGCTGCGCACCAACGCCACGATCCGCGGGCCGATCCCGCTGCCAACGGAGAAGCACCG
>CAYRJD010000033.1:0-11918 GCA_964424585.1 uncultured Acidimicrobiales bacterium
CAAGAGCGAGCCGCGACCCAGCGCACCGAAGACCAGGAGGCGCAGCGGCGCGGGTTCCAGCGGTTGGAGGACAAGGTGGACGGCGTGGCAGGCGACGTGGCAGGCGTCAAGTCCGACCTGTCAGATGTCAAGAAAGACGTCACCGACATCAAGCTCAAGATGGCGCGAAGAGAGGGCCACGAGGACGGTCACGATGAGGGCTACCAGGAGGGCTACGCGAAGGGACGCCGCGACGAACGCGCAGCCCAAGCCGCGCGACCGGCTCCGTCTCCAGCCCAAGCACCGGCACCAGCCAGCGCCAGCTGACGCCCGCAGCTGGCACGCTTCGGGCAGCGTTGGCGACCGTGGTTGTGCGCGGACCTCGAAGTTTGTGCGCACAACTGGGAGTTCGCGCACACATATCGAAGTTTGTGTGCACAACTCGATGCCTAGGCGAAGGTGAGTCCGTGCGGCAACAGACGCGCGGGGCGAGCAACGACGGGCGAGGGGTCAGGGGCGGCAGGTGCCGGTGGCGAGGCAGCGGAAGGTGATGCCGGTGACATCGGGCGTGACGTCAGGGTTCCAGCATTCGTCGTAGAGGATGCACGACAGCGTGAAGCCCGCGAGCGCCGGAGGGATCGCGACGCAGCCGAGCGACAGGCGGTCGCTGAACGTCGGCTGGTCGTCTGGCGTCAAGCTGACGTAGAGCCTTCCCTCGGTGTCTTGGCGTGCGCCTTGCAGCTGACAGCCGATGGGAGCGCGCAGCAGCGTGACCCGGAGTTCGCAGTCGCGGGTCTCATCGCCACGCTCGGCGGAAGACGCGAAGCGCAGCGCCGCTCCCGCCAGCACGTCGGCGGCGACGTCAGACTCAGCACGCACCGCGTAAATCAAGCCCACCTCGGCGGGCACGCCGCCGAACGCGTCTAGGTCGTCGGCGCAAGCTCCGACCGAGTGCACCCGCAGCTCGATAGTCGTGTCGCCCGGCAGCAACAACCGCTCGGGCATCGCCACCGTCAAGGTCACCGGTGCCAGCTCGCCCGTGAGCCGCCACGCCAGCGCAGACCCCGGCGAACCCGACGGCGACCCAGGCTGTCCGCCGCCAGAGCCCGTCCCCGAACCGCCCGACGGAACGCGGCCGCCCGAACCCCCGCCCGAACTGGCCCCACCAGACCCGCTCCCGCCAGAGCCTCCGCCCGTGCTGGGCGGCGGCCTGCGCACCGGCGCGAACTGATGCCGCGCCACGCCAGCGATGTTGGTGAGCGTCTCGTCCGCGTCGGCAAAGGTCGCGTCTCGCGCATACGACGTGCCCCCGCTCTCATAGAGCGGCCACGTCACGTCGTACTCGCAAGCCCTCGCAGAGCCCGCCGGCCGCGCCACCAAATCGGGCACCGCTTCTACCCCCAAGGTCTCCCCCGCGCCGACCGTCACCGTGAGGCGCCGCTGGGCCGAGCAGCCCGCCGGGTCTGCAAGCGGATCGAGCACCACGGCAAAGTGAAGGTCGACGCTTGCTGCGGCGCTCAACCGCACCCGCACGCTGCCAGGAAAGCTGCTCGGCGCGTTGATGCGATCGCGATACCAGGCGACGGCGCGGGCGTCGTATGAGTTTCCGGCGCGCACCGTGTTCGCGAACTGGCCGGCCACGTCTCGCACGTAGCTCGTGCCGCCGACCTCGTTCACCGGCCAGATCACGTCGTAGACGCAGGCCTCGCCGTCGCCGGTGCGGTCGACGAGCCCAGCGAGCGTGCGCTCCGACAGGCGCGTGTAGGGCCGCTGGTCGAGGGCGTCGACCATTGCGAGCGTCACCCGCCGGCTGGTCTCGCGGCTAGTCGGGTCGGCGTCGCAGCCCGCGGGCGCGCCCCGCTGGGGCCGCACGAGCACGCTGAAGGTGGTGCCGGCAGCAACTACCTCGCCGAGCCTGCCGTCTGGGGCGACCGTGTGCGTGCCGCCCAAGTAGACGTGCGCGTCGAAGCGCGTCACCGCCTCGCCGTAGGTCGCCCGAGCGTCGTTCGCGTCGGCGCTCACCTGTTTATTGTCGCTCGGCGCGGCCACGACGACGAGCGTGCCTGCGTCGGCGTCGACGATGGTTGGCGGAAACTCGACGCCGTAGGTGCACGCCCCCGCCGGATGCTCATCGATCAGCTCGAACGGCCCGACCGGCGCCACGCCGCCAGCGGCGTCGATCTCATACGTCGCCGTCTCGCTCGGCGAACACGCCTCGTCTGCGGACCGCTCGAAGCTCACCTCGAGACGCGCGCCCGCGTAGTCGTGGCAGCCGTCGCCGTCGAAGTCGAGCGCTGGCAGCTGCAACGTGAGCGACGGCGTGAAGTAGCTCACCGCCGGCGCATACCGGTTCGTCGCGCTCGCGGCATCGCTGCTGAGCACAGCCTGCGCCGCGAACGTTGCATCTGGCGCCCACGCGGTGCCGTCTTTCTCGTGCTCGTCCCAGCTCAGCGTGAACGCGCACTCCTGCGTCGCTGCGGCGGGACGCCTAACCAGCTCGAGCGTTTGCGTCACCTGCGTCGGCGTCTGGCTGGCGGCGAGCAGCTCAAGCTCGTAGTCGTCGACCGACTCACAGCCAGCCAGCGATCCGCTCGACGCGACGACGTCGACCACAAACACCGTGTCTTCGGTGACCGGCTGGCTCGTGACGACCGTGAGCGACGCGGTGAAGGTGAGCTGCTGGGTCGCGTCGGCGTATCGGTTGGTGGCGGACGGGTTGTCGCGGCTGAGCGAGACGCCAGCCGTGAACGAACCGTCGGCAACGAACGACGTGCCGGCGCCGTCTTCGTCGTCAGGCCAGCCCACCGCATACGCGCAGTGGCGCACGTCGCCAGCGACGGTGTGCGCCAGCTCGATGGTGGCGGTGGCCCTCCGGTCGTTGGTGCCGTCGAGCGCGGGCGCGGCGAGCACATGCGTGTCGGCCGCGGTGCAGCCCGTCGGCGAGCTGGTCGTCGGCGCAACCTCGACGGTGAACGCCGTTGCTTCGGGCACGTGCGACACGACGATCAGCTCAAGCGTCGCGTCGAACGGCTCGGCGACCGGCTCGACGTAGGTCGCCGACAGCAAGCCCGCAGCACCGAGATCGCCTGACGGCACCCAGGCCGTGTCGCCGCTGTCGAACGTCCAGATCGCTGGGGCGGGATCGGAAGTGTCGCTCTCCGACCAGGCGACGTCGTAGGTGCAGCGCTCGTCGCCGTTCGCGGCCGACGCGGCTACGTCGACGAGTCGGAACTGCTGCGCGAGCGTGGTGCTGCCGTCGGCTTCGAGGGTCACCGCCTTGGTCGCCGTCGCGGCCGGCTGGTTGGCGAGATCGTCCACCAGACACCCCGCCGCCGCGCCATCGGCAGCGCTGATGCTCGCAGACACGACACGCTCGGGCGGCGGCGTGAACGCGGGCGTCGTCACCATCAAGTCGACTGCCGAGCTGATGCCAGCGAAGTCGTACGTCGCGCCCGCGTCGGGCGCGTCGGCAGACGTCTCGTTGTCGGTGAGCCCGGGCGTCGCGCTCAGCGCGAGCCAGGCGCGGTCTGCTGATTGCGCGGCGAACGTGACCTCGTACGCGCACGCGGCGGTGCTCGTCGACTGCGTGCCATCGCCTGCGGTTTCGACCACGCGGTCAACGAGCGACGGCGGCGCGCCCGTCACGGTGCCGTCTGGCTGCACCTCGTACGCGTACGTCTCGGCAGCGACGTCTGAGCAGCCAGGCGGCGACGCGGCGGTGGCTGCGAAGCCGACGTCGAAGGTGAGCGCCGCGAAGACGTTCGCAGCGTCGCTCGTCGCGTCGGCTGCGATCTGCGGAACCTCGATGGTGACGTCTGGCTCGAACGTGACGTCGCCGACGCTGTAGGCGACCTGCGCCAGCGGCGAGGTCGCTGCGAACGTGCCGGTGACCGTGGTGCGGGTGAGCGTCCAGCGCAGCGGCTCGCTCGCCGCAGACGAAACCTCGCGGTCGGCGTCGAACACGTAGACGCACGGGCTGTTGCCCCTGGCGGGTCGGTCGATCAGCGGCGTCGGATGCTCGCCCGTCGTGCGCCCGTCGACGCCAACCGTGTAGGTCGCCGAGACGGGTGTGCCCGCAGAGCAGCCGGGGTCGGCGTTGGGCGCACGCACGAAGGTCACCGTGATCTGCGTGCCCGCGAACAGGTTCTCACCGGTGACGGAACGATCTAGCTGTCGCTCGATTTGGGGCACGGTGACGCTGACGGCCGGCGCGAACGTCGTGTCTGCCGCCAAGCGGTAGCGACGCGTCGCGGCGGCGCGCTCGGCGCTCAGCACCACCTCGCTGGGGTGCGAAGCGTCGTCGACCCAGACGGTGCCGCCGGCTTCGCTCGACGGCCAGCTCAGCTCGTACTCACAAGCAGTCGTCTCCCCCGCAGGGCTCGCGACCAACGCCGCGACCTCTACGAGCGCGTGCGACCGGCCCGTTCTGATCGTCGCCGTGACCGACCGAGCAGCCGAGCAGTCGGCGTGCGCGCCGGCCACCGGCGCGACGCCGACGACGAACTGGGTGTCTTGGTTGACGACCGACGTCGTGCGCACGGCGAGCGCGCCGTCGAAGTGCGAGACCTCCGGGGCGCCCTGGGCGGTCGCACCGGTGGGCTGCCAGAGCCACGCCGCCGCCAGCGCGCTCGCGCCCGCTAGCAGCCCCAGCGCAGCCAGCCTGAGCGAACTGCGTTGGCAGGTGCGAGCGTTCATGGCAACAAGCTTGGCGTTAAGCGCAGGAGAGCGCGGGCGCGAGAGTGAAGCTGGTGGCGGCGTCGCGGCCGGTCACCTCGATGTATCTGCGGCCAGCATCGTCGGTGCGAGCGACGGCGTCGGCGCTGGTGCCGACCAGAGCGCAGCCCGGCGGCGCGCTCAGCAAGGTGACTCGCAGCTCACACCCACGAGTTTCGTCGCCGCGCTCGGCGAACGCAGCTAGGCGCAGCGCGGCACCGGCGAGCACGTCAGCCATCGTGCCCGGCTGCGCACCCAGCGCGTACACCAGGCCGACGCTCGCGGGCAGGCCAGAGAACAGGCTCAAGTCGTCGCCGCAGGTGCCCGGCACGTTGACCATCACCTCGACCGCAGCGCCCACGTCGAACGCGACGTCGGGCATCGCCAGCGTCACGCTCAGCGGCACGGGCGTGCCGGTGACCTGCCAGGTGCCGACCGCGCCGCCGCTAGAGCCGCCTCCGCTAGAGCCGCCGCCCGAGCCTGCGCGCGAAGTGCCGCCGCTGCGCGAGCCTCCGCCCGAACCACCGCCGCTCACCGGTGGCCGGGTGCTACCGGGAGTGGTCGGCGGTGTCGTCGGCGGAGTTATCGCTGGCGCTGGCACCGCGTAGCGGTTCGACGCCGACGGGCCGCTCTCAGCGAGCGCGTCGCTCCGGCTGTCGGCGTAGCTGTCGTCTTGTTCGTAGCCGTTGTCGTCGCTGTCGCCGTCTGGCCAGCCCACCGCGTAGACACAGTCGCTCGTCGCGCCCGACGGACGCAGCACCAGGTGCGACACGGGTTCGGTGCCAGACGTGGCGCCGGCAGCGACCGTCACCGTCACCTCGCGGCGCGACGAGCAGTCGGCCGGCTCGGCTGGCGGAGACACCGACACCGGGAAGTGCTGGTCGACGTCGGCCGCAGCCGCCAGGCGCACCTCGAGGCCTGCGTCGAAGCTGGTCGCCGCGACGGTCGCGGCCCGATACCAAGCGATCGCGCCCACGTCTTCGGCATCACCCGCGCGCAGCGTGTTGCGGAACTGGCTGGTGACGTCACGCACGTAGAGCGCGCCGTTCACCTCATTGGTCGGCCACACCACGTCGTAGACGCACACCTCGCCCGCGGCCGTGCGGTCGATGAGCCCGACCAGCGTGCTGATCGTCAACAGCGTGAACGGCTGGGTTTGCACCGGGTCTGACTTTTCCATGACCACCGTCACGCTCGTCGCCGTGCTAGCTGGGTCGGCGTCGCATCCCGGCGGCGCGCTGGCCTGCGGCCGCACCGTCACGCTGAACGGGGTGCCCACCGGTATCACCTCGCTCTGGCTACCGTCGTCGTTGACGATGTGCGTGCCGCCCAAGTAGAGGTTGGCGTCGAAGCGCGTCACCGCCTCTGCGTAGCTCGCCTGCGCGTCGTTCGCGCCGCCGCTCACGTCGTCGTCGGTCGCGCCGCCAGCGATCAACGTCAGCCTGCCCGCCAGCGTGCTGCCGCTAGCTAAGGGAAACACGACCGTGTAGGCACACGCGCTGGCGGCGTGCGCGTCGATCAGCTCGAACGGCGTCACCGGCGTCACGTCGCCCGCCGCGTCGAGGGCGTACATCTCTGTGCGGTTCGCCGAGCAGCTCTCGTCGTCAGACCGCACGAAGTCGACCGAGAACGTCGCGCCCGCGTAGTCGTGGCTGCCGTCGCCGTCGAAGTCGATGTCTGGCAGGTCGAAGGTGAGCGACGGCGCGAACGTGCCGACGTTCGGCGCGTAGCGATTAGCCGCGCTGCCGCTCGCGAAGCTCAGCGTCGCGTCTGGTGTGTGCGTGTCGTCTTGCGCCCAGTTCGTGCCGCCGCTTTCGTGCGGCTCCCACGTGAGCACATAGGCGCAGTCGTCGTGAGCGGTCGCGGGTCGCCGGATGAGCGAGATGGTCCGCGTGGTCGTCGATGTGCCCGCCACCACCACCACTTCGTAGTCGTCGGTGGCAGTGCAGCCCGCCGGCGACGCGGGCGCGGCGACGTCCACGACGAACGTCGTGTCGACCGTGACATCCTCGGTCGTCGTCACCGTGAGCGTTGCGTCGAACGGAATCGCTTCGTCGGCGTCGGCGTAGCGGTTGCGCGCCGTCGGGCTGCCTTCCGACAGCGTCACGTCGGGCGTGAACCCAGCCTCGGGCACGAACAGCACGCCCGCGCCGTCTTCGTCGTCGGGCCACGTCACCTCGTACTCGCAGTGGTGCACAACGCCAGCGACGGTGTGGGCTAGCTCGATCTCAACGTCAAGCGTGCGGTCGTTGGTGCCGTCAATCGCCGGAGCGGTCAGCACGTAGGTGTTGGCGGCAGTGCAGCCCATCGGCGAGTCGCTGCTCGGCGCGACCCCAACCGTGAACTCGGTGCCCGCCGGCACGTGCGGCACGACGACCAGCTCGAGCGTCGCGTGGAACGACACCGCCGATGGCACCTCATAGGTGGCCGTGAGACTGCTGCTCGAACCGACCCGACCCGACGGCAGCCAGCGCACGTCTCTTTGCGTGCGCGTGAACATTGGCTCGGCGGCCGGGTCGGACACGCCCGCGTCGTGCAGCGGCCACGCGACGTCGTAGGTGCATCGGTCGTCGGTGCTGGTCGCGCCGGCTGGCAGGTCGATCACCCGGAAATACCCAGCAAGACTGTTGCTGCCGCCGACGTCGAGCGGCACCGCGCGAGACTTGCTGGCCGCTGGCACCGGATCGAGCGGGTCAAGGTTGTCAACGAAGCACGCCGCGTTCGTTCCGGCGGCGGCGCTGATCGTCACCGTGACGGCCCGGGTCGGCGGCTCGGTAAACGTCGGCGTCGCCAACAACAGCTCGACAGCCGAGGCGATGCTGACGTTGCGGTAGCCGATGGAAACCGCGGGCGCCGCGCCAGAAGTCTGACCGTCGGGCAACCCGACTGCCCCCTCTTTCGACAGCAGCGCTGGCCCCGACGCGGGTCCGGATATGGGCGGCGCCCGCACAGGCAACGTCAGCTCGTACACGCACGGCTCGCCGACTTGGGTCTGCGTTCCGTCGCTAGCGGTGCGCACCGCCTGAGCGACGAGCGACGGCGGCGTGCCGGTCACCGCGCCGCTCGCGCCGACCGTGTAGGTGTAGGTCGTCGACTGCGTGTCGGTGCAACCGGCCGCCGAGCGGCTAGCAGCGGTAAAGCCGACCTCGAACGTGAGCGGCCCAACCGAACCGTCTGTGAACGTCACGTCGGAGAACATGTTCGCCTGCCCCCCGCCAATCGCCTCGTCGATCTGCGGCACCGCAATCGTCACCTGCGGCGTAAACGTGATGTCGCCGACGTGATAGGTGAGTGCGGCACGCGGCGATGTGGCCCGCAGCAGTGCCGTCACCGTGTTGACGTTGAGCTGCCAAGACAGCGGCGCGTGGGGCGCTGAGCGCACGGGGTTCGGGTCGGCGTGAAAGACGTAGACGCACGGCTCGGTCGCGCGCTCCGGCTGGTCGATGAGCGGCGTGGGATGGTCGCCGGTCACCTGCCCGTCTGTGCCGACCGTGAAGGTGACCGTGATGGGCGTGACAGCCGAGCAGCCGTCATCTGAGTTCGGCGCGCGCGAGAAGGTCAGCGTGAACTCGGTGCCCGCAAACAGGTTTTCGCCCGCGACGAGCCCCTCAATCTGCGGCACCGCAACGCGGACGTCGGGCGCGAACGTCGTGTCGCGAGACACGCGGTAGCGATGCGTCGCGGTAGGCCTCGCCGCGCTCAGCGTGCGGCCGGTCGGATAGGAGTCGTCGTCGACCCACAGATCGCCGTCGACCTCGTTGTCGGGCCAGCGCACTTCGTATTCGCAATCTGCGTCCGCGCCGCCGGGGCGCTCGACCAGATCAGGCACGGTGACGAGCCCGGCCGTGCGCCCGACCCTCACGGGCGCCGTCACCGTTCGCTGCGTCGAGCATCGCTGGTGCGAGCCGGCGACAGGAGCAATCGTCACCTCAAACTGCGCGGCTTGAGCGGCGGCGGAAGTCGTGCGCACGTCGATGTTGCCGTCGAAGGTCGGGAAGTAGCGGTTCGACGCGCTGCCTGCTCCGGTGTTGAGTTCGGTCTCTCGCATCGAAGCGAACGACGGGTCTTGCGCCCAGCCACCGTCGTCGACGTCGGTCTGCGGCCACTCGACGTTGTAGATGCACGAACTCGTCGTGTCGAGCGGGCTGTGGATCAGCGCGAGCGAGATGACGCCGGGCTCGCCGCTGCCTGCTGCGATGGTGACCGCGTAGTCGTCATCTGGCGAGCAGCCGCCGAGCTCAGGGTCGGCCCGCACCACTCGCACCACGAACGTCGTGTCGGCAGCGGGCGGCTTGGCGAGGTGGACACGGAGGCTGGTGCCGAAACTGTCGGGCGCACGCAGGTACGCCCGACCGATGATGGGCTGCTTGTTGCGCTCGCGGGCTCGGTCGAAGAGAGCCCCGTCGATCCGAGCGGTCAGGCTGCCGACGTGCCGGTAGGTGCCGCCGCCGTCTTCGCTGTCTGGCCACGTCACCACATACGCGCATCGGTCGACGTCGCCGGTGCGGCCTTGCGGCAAGTCGGTCACCAAAATGGTCTCTAGTGCGATGCCGTCGCTGCCGACGGTCAGCACCACCTCTCGGTCAGCATCGCAGTTGGGGTGCGCGCCTGTAGTCGGCGCGACACGCACGGTAAACGTCTCACCTTCGGCGTCTCTTACTGTGTCGAGGTCGAGCACGACTTCGCGAACCACGGCGGCGATCTCGTAGGTCGCCGTCGCGTCGGGGGCATCTCCGCTCACCGGCTCGTGCGCGGGCGCGACAAGCCCCGTCGCGCTCGGCCACTCCACGAAGTAATCACAATCGCCTTGTGAGTTGGGCAGCTCGTCGATGAGAGCGGCGGCGCTCGATTGGCGGGTCACCGCGCCGGTGCTGTCGACCACCCAGGTTTCGTGGTCGTCGTGCGGGTGAAGCTCGCACGCGTGCGGCGCGCCCGAAGCGACGTTGAAGACGACCTCGAGCGTCTCACCAGCTTGTTCGACATCGAAACCGACGAAGGCGAGGTTGGGCTCGAACGTCGTGCGTCCGTCGGTGTAGGCGGCGCGGGCTACGGGGTCGTCTCTGCTCGACTGCGCAAACTCGGCGGATTGCCGCGTGAGCGTGATGCCCGCGATGCCAGACGCGACCTCGCCTTCAAACTGAGTGCGCAGCACGCAACCAGCCGCGACCAGCACCTCGCTGACGGTGGCGAGCAGCTCGGTACTCATCTCGTCGTGATTGATGCGCGGCGCGAGGGGGTGGGCGCCGGGACAAATTCCGGAGCCCTGCGCTGGATCGCTGGAGACACGACTGCTCGTCACGCTGAACTGAGGGTCGTAGTCGTTTTCGCCGTCGCCGTTCGCGTCACGAAACGGCACAGCGACCTCGACGGTGTGTGTCCACTGGGAGCCGTCGGGCACGACAGGCACGACGTAGGTGCCCGACGCCGACGGCTGGTCTGCTGTGACTCTCGTCGTCGCTGGCGTGTCGAACGTCGCCACGCTCGGCCACACCACGTCGTAGGTGCAGTTGCCCTCTCTCGCCGGCAGCGCGCCTATCAGAGTCGCTCGTGCCCGGCGCACGGCGGTGCCGTCGGCGGTGATCTCCCAGATGTCGTGGTCGTGTGAGCGATGCACCCGGCAAGCCGCAGGGGCGAAGACGGTTGGGGTGAAGTTGACGTTGAGCCGCTGCCCCGCCTGGTCTCCGTCGAAGCCGCTGAGCGTCAACTCCGGATGGAACGTTGTGCGCCCGTCGGTGTAGGTGGCGCGGGCGGTGGAGTACCTCGAACCCGGTGCGGTCTGCACGTTGCGGGCGCTCGTGCGCCGCAGCGTGATTTGGTTGACGCCCGACGCGACGCTGTCTTGGAAGGTGACCGACAGCACGCACAGCGCGTCGTAGCCGCTGTGGCTCGACTTGGCGACCCGCTCGGCGCCGCTGCCGCTGCGAGCGATGCGCGGTTGCGGGTGGGTCTCGTGCGGGCACGCGCCTTCGCCCGCGGCGGTCGAGCTGATGTGACGGGCGACGCCGACGGTGAACTGTGGGTCGTAGTCGTTTGTGCCGTCGCCGTTCGCGTCACGGAAGGGCACGCTGATCTCGACGTGATGCGTCCAGTGGCCGAGGTGCTGCGGCGGAAGCTGGGCGGGTCGCTCGTTGGCCGGCCTCGCCAGCTGCTGCGCGCGGGCTGGGGCTGACATCGACCCGAGCGCAGCAATCGCCACGCCGAGCGCGGCGAGCAGCGTCAACGCTCCGAGGCGCGCCAGCCGAGTGAGACGGAGTGGGTTGGTCATGGCTGGCTTTCTTGCCTTCTCGTTCTATCGGCCTGTGCTCGTCGGCGAGCTTGGCGCACGCTGTCGAAACCCCGGTCGGCTGCGCGTCTAGTCGGCTAGCTCGTCGATGCGCACGCCCAGCCTCGTCTCAGAGGCACGGATTTCGGCGCGGAGGTCATCCTCAAGATCGTCGACACGCTCCATCTGTCTTGCCTCAGACGCGCGGAGTTCATCCTCAAGCTCGTCGACGCGCCCCATCTGCCTCGCCTCCGACGCTCGGATTTCGGCGCTGAGACCGTCTTCGAGTTCGTCGACGCGCTCTATCTGCCTCGCCTCAGACGCACGAATTTCACGCTCGAGCATGACGGTGCGGTCGTAGACAAAATCGACACGTCGGTGGACGCCATCAATGCGATCATTGATGCCCTGGAACTGGCTGCCGAGATAGGGGAACATCGCGCCGACCAGCGCTAGTGCCGCGAGGCTCAGCGTGATCGCCAGTCGGTTGGCGAGGCGGTCGCGCAACGTTGACGCTGTTCGGTGACGGCCTGCTTTCGACCGGGCCGACGGCTCTGCTGGCGGCGGGCCAGCCGAAGCAGGCTCACGCGGTGGCGGGTCGCTTGGCGGCGGCTGGGTCGACTGCCGAACGGGCAGGTAGCCGCGCTCTGCGGGGTCGTCCGGCAGTGCTGCGTCCTGCTCGGTCGGCGGGTTGGTCATCAATGTCATAGTAACTCCCTTGTGGGTAATGGGCCGCGCCCGATGCGAGCCCTCACTGCCATTGATCCACAGAACGTCGCGAATAAGCAAGTGGGTTTTTCGCGCGCCCTGATCGGCGCGCCGCACGACGGTGCTAGGCGGGCCTGACAGGGCTGCTGTCCGGGGAGGTCGAGGCGCGCGGCGGAATGGTCGCGCTAGGTGCTGGGCTGCGCGTTGGGCGCGCCGCAGGAGAGGGTTGGTGTGAGCGTGAAGTTGGCGAGGTCGG
>CAYRJD010000034.1:0-24508 GCA_964424585.1 uncultured Acidimicrobiales bacterium
CGCGCGCCAGCCAACACGATGCAGCTCGTGTCCAACACGCCAGCCAACGTCACCGCGGAGTAGAGATCGCTCTGCGCCGCCGCGTCAGCCGCCACCACAATCGGCACCTGCCCAGCGCAATCAGCGTCACCGCCCGGCGGCAAACGCACCTCCGCGCCGTCAACCATCACCGCCGAGCCGCTCGGCTCGCCCGCGACCGGCGCCGTCAACGCCGTCAACGCCACCACGTCGCCATCCAGATCGACCGCAAGCGCACCCGCCAGACGCGCCGTATGCCAACGATCAACCCCGCGCAACCGCTTGAGGTTCCGCCCGGCGACCTTCGCCGACGGCACCGCCGCCTCACCCCCCACCACCCAACCCTCTACCGGCGAACCAGCAGCCGACAAACCAGCCAGCGCAGCGTCGAGGCGCGCCAGTTGCGCCGCGTCCATCTCGCCGTCGCGCGGGCCCGCCAACACAATGCAGCTCGTGCTCAACACACCAGCCAACGTCGCCGACGAATACAAATCAGACTGCGCGGCCGCGTCAGACGCCACCACGATTGGCACCTCACCAGAGCAGTCGCTGGCCGGGCCGTCAGCGCCCGGCGGCAACACCTGCGAACCAGCCACCGCCGCGAACGCGGCCGCGACTATTCCGGCGACCCCCCCCCGATACCCAAAACGCCAACCCGACGAACAAACCAGCGCCACACCCGCGAACTCACACCGCCAGTCTAGGAACCCCCCCCCGATAGACAACCTCGCGTCGCTTCACACCCCCCGATTCACAACCTTCCCTCGCGTCCTCCCCGTCCCCACTTTTCTCCCCTGCCGCTCATGTGCCTCACGCGCACCTCGCGCGCTGCTGACCAGCTGCGCGTCGCCCTGCGCCGACGACTTCTTCGGCAGACGTCCCACCCTGCGGCTAGGGTGACGAGCGTTCCGGACAACAGAACCGACCACAAGAAGGGGGAAGGAACGATGCAACTAGGCACATTCGCGATGCCGAGTCACCCGCCAGAGCGTGACTTGCGCGAGGGCTGGGAGTGGGACTTACAGACCATCAAATGGGCTGACGAGTTCGGCTTCGGTGAAGCGTGGATCGGCGAGCACCACTCGGCGCAGTGGGAGCCGCACCCGGCGCCAGACCTGCTGGTTGTCGAGGCGCTGCGCGCGACGAACAACATCCGCATCGGTCCCGGCGGCTTCTTGATGCCGTACTACCACCCAGCAGAGCTGGCGAACCGCATCTCGCTGCTCGATCACATCAGCGGCGGGCGGCTCAACTTCGGGGTCGCCGCGAGCGGGCTGCCGTCCGACTGGGAGATGTTCGGCGTCGACGGCATGGCCGGTGAGAACCGCGAGATGACCCAAGAGTCGATCGAGTTCATCTTGAACATGTGGACGCAGCCACCTGGCTGGCAGCACGACGGGCAGCACTGGAAGGGTGGCGTGCCGAACGGCATTCCCGACGTGATGCTGACGCATCACCTAAAGCCGCTGCAGCAGCCGCATCCTCCCATCGGCGTGGCGGGGCTCAACTCGCCGTCGCCGACGCTGGAGATGGCCGGCGAGAAGGGCTGGATGCCGCTCAGCTTGAACCTAAACCCGGGCTACGTCGCCGGCCACTGGCAGTCGTACGAGGCGGGCGCTCGGCGGGCTGGCCGAGAGGTCAGCCGCAAGGACTGGCGCATGGTGCGCGAGGTGTTCGTGGCTCCCACCGACGAAGAGGCGTGGGAGCTGACGGTCAACGGCCCGATGGGCCGAATGATGAGCGAGTACTTCTTGCCGCTGCTCGACGCGTTCGGCTTCCACGACTTCCTGCGCGACGAGAACGACCCGTCCGACGCGGTGGTCGACGTCGAGTACTGCGCGAACAAGAACTGGTTCATCGGTTCGCCGGCGACGGTGGCGGAGAAGATCGAGAAGGTCTACGCAGACGTCGGCGGCTTCGGCCACCTGCTGCTGTTCTGCTTCGACTACATCGACCACGCCGATGAGTGGCGTCGTTCGATGGAACTACTGGCAGGCGACGTGATGGATCGCGTCAGCCACCTCACCGGGGAGTAACCCAATGGCACACCAATTCACCGACCAAGGGCTCGCGCTGCAGGCGGAGGTGACGTCGTTCATGGACGACTTCATCTACCCGAACGAGCAGGAGTACTACGAGGAGTACCACGCGCTCGACGACGTTCACGCGACGCCGCCGATCATGGAGAAGCTCAAGGCAGCGGCTCGCGAGCGTGGCTTGTGGAACCTGTTCATCCCGCACCTCGACCCCGAGGCGCCCGGCACCAAGCTGTCAAACTTGGACTACGCGCCAATCTCAGAGCAGCTCGGCAAGGTGCCGTTCGCGTCGGAGGCGCTTAACTGCGCCGCGCCCGACACCGGCAACATGGAGATACTCAACCTCTACGGGTCAGAGCGGGTGAAGGAGAAGTACCTGGCGCCGCTGCTGGAGGGCGAGATCCGCTCGACGTTCTCGATGACCGAGCCGGAGGTGGCGAGTTCGGACGCGTCGAACATCCGGCTGCGCATCGACCGCGACGGCGACGAGTACGTGCTGAACGGTCGCAAGTGGTTTTCGTCGAACGCGCTGCGCCCCGAGTGCGAGGTGCTGATCGTGATGGGCAAGAACGACCCAGACGGTCCGCGCCACCGGCAGCAGTCGATGATCGTCGTGCCGCGCAACGCCGAAGGAATCTCGGTGGGGCGTGACCCGCTCGTGTTCGGCTTCCACGACCGAGGCGGCCACCCCGAGCTGGTCTACGAAAACGTGCGCGTGCCGGTCGACCACATTTTGGGCGGCGAAGGCGAGGGCTTCGCGATCAGCCAAGCTCGGCTCGGGCCCGGTCGCATTCACCACTGCATGCGGTCGGTCGGCGTTGCCGAACGTGCGCTCGAGCTGATGGTGAAGCGGGCGCTCGCACGCGAGACGTTCGGCAAGCTGGTCGCACAGCACGGCCTGATACAAGACTGGATCGCCGAGGCGCGCATCGCCATCGACCAAGCTCGCGAGTACGTGCTGCACGTGGCGCACCTGATGGACACGGTCGGCAACAAGGCGGCCGCGCAGGAGATTTCCGGCATCAAGGTGGCGGTGCCGGTGATGGCGCTCGAGGTGATCGACCGCGCCATTCAGGTGCACGGGGCCGCGGGCGTCACGCAGTTCACGCCGCTCGCGGAGATGTACGCCCACATGCGGACGCTGCGCATCGCGGACGGGCCCGACGAGGTGCACAAGATGACCATCGCCCGACGAGAGATCAGGCGTCACAACCCCGACTTCCGGATGAGTTGACAGCCCGGCCGTCTCCCAATCTCAGGGTCGCCTCGGGCATTGTCGGCACGGTGAGGCTCATCGGTCACGGTCGGCTCGGGCTGCTTCGAGCCTCCTGGGCCGAGTCGAGTTCTGTGAGTCGGGACGAGGGTGTCTCACGGGGGACGGCGTGGCTCGGCAGCCGAACGAGCCGATGTGACCGTAAGCCTCCCCGCAACACGCGCAAGCGCGACTCGCGCCCAGCGCGCAGTCGGCCTCAAGCGATCTCGTCCACCCAACTGATCGCTGGCGGGAGCGCGCGGGTGATGGCTCCGGTTGATCCGGTGGTGGCGGCGGAAGCGGCCTATGTGAGTTGGCGCGAGCGCGCAGCCGCAGCGACCGAGCGCGCAGCCGCAGCGACCGAGCGCGCCGAGCAGCGAACGCTGGCGCGCAAAAGGCTGTCGACGACTGGCGCGAGGCGAACCGTCCGTCGCTGCGCACGCCGCACTACCTGCTGTCTGCTGTCATCGGGCGCCCCCGGGCCGCACTGCGTTGGCTCGCGGATGCATGGCGCGCACGCGAAGATGATCGATGACGACGCCGAGCTGCTGGTCGGAACCCCGGACGGTACGGGTTGCGGGCCACTGCGCCCGTCGACACGGGCGCCAACACAGGCATCGGCGCAGGAGTCAACGCGGGTGGCGACGCGGGCGCGGCCTTCGGTGAGGCTTACGGTCACATCGGCTCGTTCGGCTGCCGAGCCACGCCGTCCCCCGCAAGGCGGCCCAGACCTAGAACCCGGAACCCGACTCGGACCAAGAGGCTCGAAGCAGCCCGAGCCGACCGTGACCGTTGAGCCTCGCCGCCAAGTTCCTGAGCAGACGCCGCTGGCGTCGCCGCGCTACCTGCTGTCGTCTGGCGCACCCGGGCCAATGTCGATGATGGAAGCCGCGATGGAGACCTTCGCCGCCGCGCAGGTCTACGACGGCTACGGCTGGACCGAGGGCGGCTGGGTGACGCTTGAGCAGAAAGTCGCCGGCGCGCTGGTGCCCCACTGCGTCGGTTGGCCGATGCCAGGCGCGCACGTGAAGGTGATCGACCCAGACACCGGCGCCGAGCTGCCCGCAGACACGCCGGGCGAGGTCGTGGCGCGCTCGGTGGTGCCGTTCGAGGGCTATCTGAACCGGCCCGACGCCACCGAAGCCGCGTTCGCCGTAGACGGCTACTGCCGCTCGGGCGACGTCGGCGTGCTGGCCCTTGACGGCCGCCTCGCCATCGTCGACCGCGTGAAAGAGATGATCACGAAACTCATCGCCTTTAGCCGCGAGCGTTTGGCACACTACAAATGCCCGACCGAGGTGCTCGCCGTCGATGCGCTGCCGCGCAACGCGATGGGCAAGGTCACCAAGACCGACCTCGCCGGGCGTTTCACCCAGTAGTAAGGAGACGCGCCGGTGGAGGCTGCGGAGTTCAAGAAGCTCACCGAACAGATAGACGAGTTCACCGACGAGCGTTTCGACGAGGCCAACAGGCTGCGACGCGACATCGAAGACCTCGAGCTAGCAGTTCACGTCGAGCGGGTGCTCGACCGCATCGAGACGCTGCGGATGCGCGAGAACGTCGACGACCTGCCGGCGCTCGCCGACTACGACGCGCTCGCGCTGGTCGGCGGCTACTTCCTCGGGCACACAAACAATCCGCCCAGCGTCTTGTTCGGCAAGGATGCGCCCGAAGACGAACTCGCGCGCACCTACACCGACCTAGCCAAAGACCTCACCGCGTTGCGCGACGCAGGCGAGCACGAGGCGGCCAAAGAGCTGACGACCTCGATCACGGCGGTGATGACGAGCGAGATGATTTGGACCTCCGCGGTGTGGTGGGCGCTCGCCGGAAACCCAAAGATGGTGAAGAGCACGTTCAACCTGTTCGCTAGCCCGAAGGCGTTTCGCAAGAACGTCAAGAAGCACGTGCTCAAGGTGTGCCGCTACTTCGGCGACAACACGGCTGTCGGCATCGGCGGCGAGCAGAACCCCGCCATCGGCGCGATGCAGCGCGTCGTCGACCTCTACGCGGCGCGCAACGAGCTGGCGGACGCGTTCGGTGTTCCGTACCCCAAGCCGCCGCAACGTCCGAGCCGCATGCTCAAAGAGATCCCGGATGAGACCCAAGCAGAAAACGGAGAAACCCCATGACAGAACCTTCGATCCCACGAGACACCCGCGCCGAAATGGTGGCCGCGCCGATGCTTCCGCTGGCCGTGTGCTCGGCGCGGCTCTACAAGCGATCCAAGTCGCTAGAAAAGTCGGGCGGCGACGAAAACATTGGCCTGTCGCGCGCCTACGGCTGGGTGGCCGCGCGGGGCTGGTACTTGGCTGGTGCCATCAAGCAGACTCCCCCGAAGCACCTGCTCGACTACGAGGTGGTCATCGATGACGTGCTTGACATGCGCACCTCACAGAGCGTTGAAGCTGCGACCCAAGCGGCCGAAGCGGTGGCGGCGATCGCGATGGCTGAGCTGAACTGGCTCGGCGTGGCTGCCGGCGCGGAGGGAGACAAGCGCAAGGCCAAGCAGCTCATGAAGAAGATTCCCAAGGCGATGCTGGGGCGTCGCGCCCGAAAGGCGATGTTGGTGATGGTCGAACTCACCAAGACCGAACCCAACACGAAAGACGTCTACCGGCGCATGTCGGGCGACCTGTTCATGGCGACCAAGCCGCTGTTTCGGGCCTTCTTCGCGATGCAAAAGATGTGAGCGCCGCCACGCTCGACGCGCTCGACGACGAGTTGCTGGCGCTCGTCCGCTCTCGGGCGGCCGCGTCGGACGAACGACGAGAGCCCGACCGCGACGTGGTCGTCGCGCTCGGGCAGCGAGGGCTGATGCGTCTGGTTGTGCCTACGTCGATGGGCGGCGGCGGGCAGGGCCCGGCCGAACTCATCGAGCTGACTCGGCGGGTGGCGTTCGAGCATCCGTCGGCCGGGTGGGTAGCGATGACCTGCAACGAAGAAGCCACGCTCGCCGCTAGCTACCTCTCGCCTGCCTCGCTCGCCCGGTTCTACGCGAGCGAACCTGCCGCAGTCATCGCCGGTTCGGGCGTCGCACGCGGCACCGCCACGCTCACCGACGACGGATGCGTGGTGAGCGGACGCTGGACGTACGCGACTGGTTGCACCGCCGCCGACTACTGGATGGTCGTGGCGCTCGTCGACGAGCCGAGCCCTCGCAGGATGTGCGCCGTGCTGGTGCCCGCCGACCGCGCCCTCGTCGACGACACGTGGCACACGTTGGGCATGCGCGGCACCGGCTCGGCAGACGTCGTGCTCGAAGGCGTGCACGTGCCGGCCGACATGATCGGCATCGACGACAGCTTGAGCTTGCGCACCGGCGAGAACGCGCAGCCGCCGGTGCCCGACGCCCACCCGTTCTTCGGCTTGCCCTCCGGGCTGCGATTTCCGTTTCCGAAGGTGGGGGTCGCGGTGGGCACGGCGCAGCGAGCCATCTTTGAGTTCAAGCAGCTCGCCGACGAGAAGAAGCCGATCTTCGCGAAGACCACCCTCGCGGAGCGGCCCGACGCGGCCAACGCCGTCGCTCACGCCGAAGCGCTGGTGCGGTCGAGCTACACGTTCGTCGTCGACGAGCTAGCCGAGCTGTGCGCGACGGCCGCGGCGGGCGAGCACATCAGCGACTCACAGCACGCGCGCGGCCGGCTGGCGTGCTCGTGGGCGTTGCGCAGCTGCATCGAAGCGGTGAGCCGGCTAGCGAGCGCGGCAGGAGCGACGGCAAACTTCACAGATCCGCCCGTCGCCGCGCCTTCGTCGTCAGCCGTATCGCTCGGCAGCTTGCTCGCCGACGTCGCTGCGGTCGCCGGACACTTCATGGTCGGGCCGCAGCACATCGACACCGCCGGCCGAGTGCTCCTCGGGCAGCCCGCAAACGACTTGAACTTCTGACGTGCTGCGCATCGAAACCAAGATCGACACGGCATCCGCGACCTACGCCGCCAACCGCGAGGCCTACGGCGAACTGCTGACGACGCTGCGCGAGCGCAACTCGTTCGCCATCGACGGCGGCGCGAACCGGGCACGCTCAATTGAGCGTCACCGCAGCCGCGGAAAGTTCTTGCCCCGCGAGCGCATCGAGATGGTCGTAGACGACGGCTCGCCGTTCGTGGAATTTTCGGCGCTGGCTGGGTGGGGGCAGTACGACGACGAAGCGCCCGGCGCTGGCATCGTCACCGGCATCGGCGTCGTGTGCGGCGCGCCGTACGTGTTCATCGCGAACGACGCCACCATCAAGGGCGGGTCGCTGCTGCCGGTCAGCATCAAGAAGCACGTGCGCGCTCAAGACATCGCGGCTGAGAACGATCTGGGCGTCATCTACCTAGTCGACTCCGGCGGCGCGTTCTTGCCGCTCCAAGACGACATCTTCCCCGACAAAGACCACTTCGGCGGCAGCTTCTACCGGCAGGCTCGCATGTCGGCGGCGGGGCTGCCGCAGCTGTCGGTGGTGCTGGGCGGCTGCACCGCGGGCGGCGCGTACGTGCCCGCGCTGTCAGACGAAGTCATCATGGTCGATGAGATCGGGCGCATATTTCTGGGCGGCCCGCCCATCGTCAAGGCGGCGCTCGGCGAGACCGTCGACGCCGACGAACTCGGCGGCGCCGAGCTGCACACCCGCACCTCTGGGGTGTCCGACTACATGACTGTCGCTGAGCGCTCCGCTTACGCGCAGCTGCGCACGATTTGCGAGACGACCAATCAGCGGCACATCGACGACCGCACCGGCTGGCTGAGCTTCGCCGAACCAGAGCCGCCGCACTACGACCCGGCCGAGCTGTACGGCATCATCAACGCGGACGACCGGGTGGGCTTTGATGCCACCGAGATCATCGCCCGGCTGGTCGACGGCTCTCGCTACGCCGAGTTCAAGGGCGAGTGGGGCACGCACATCACGTGCGGGTTCGCTCGCATCTGGGGTCACCTGGTGGGGGTGATCGCCAACAACGGGATCATCTTTGCCCAGGACGCTCTCAAAGCCACCCACTTCATCGAGCTGTGCTGCGCTCGCAAGGTGCCGCTGGTTTTCTTACAGAACACTTCCGGCTACATGGTGGGCAGCCGCAGCGAAGCCGACGGCATCGCCAAGCACGGCGCGAAGATGGTGTCCGCGGTCGCCAACGCCAGCGTGCCGCGCTACACGGTGCTGATCGGCGGCAGCTACGGCGCGGGCAACTACGGGATGTGCGGGCGAGGGTTCGCGCCGAGGTTCTTGTTCGCGTGGCCGAACAGCCGCATCGCGACGATGTCGGCCGCCACCGCGCAGACGGTGCTGGTCGACATTCGGCTAGCTGGCATGCGCGCCGATGACACGTCGCCCGAAGAGATCGAAGCCATGCGAGCCGAGGTCGCCGAGCAATACGAGACACAAAGCGACCCCTACTACGCCACCTCGCGGCTGTGGGACGACGGGCTGATCGACCCCGTCGACACCCGCGACACGTTGGGGCTGTGCCTGGCGCTGGCCGCTCGGCAGCCCGCGCCGGAGCCGTCGAACCCCATCGTGTATCGGATGTAACCGTGAAGCTGCTGGTCGCCAATCGAGGAGAGATCGCGAGCCGCATCATCGCTTCGGCGCGCGCGTACGGCGCCGAGACGGTGGCAGCGTTCGCCGAGCCCGACGCGACGGCGCCGTTCGTGCGCGAAGCGGGCGTGTCGGTGCGGCTGGGCCCCGCCGAGCTGACCGAGTCGTACCTGTCGGTCGACGCGTACCTGCGGGTGGCTCGCACCACGGGCGCGACGGCGGTGCACCCGGGCTACGGGTTCTTGTCTGAGAACGCCAGCTTCGCGCAGGCCGTCATCGACGCTGGGCTGACCTGGGTGGGGCCTGCGCCGACGGTCATCGCGCAGATGGGCGCGAAAACCGAGGCTCGGGCGTGCGCCGTCGCGGCCGACGTGCCGGTGGTGCCTGGCTACGCCGAGCCCGACGCGAGCGACGACGACCTCAAGCGGGCGGCGGCCGAGGTGGGCTATCCCGTCTTGTTGAAGGCGTCTGCCGGCGGCGGCGGGCGCGGCATCCGCGTGGTGAACGACGAGGCCGACTTCGATGAGGCGCTGGCGTCGGCAAAGTTGGAGGCCGCGCGCGCCTTCGGCGACGACACGATGCTGGTAGAGCGGTTCGTCGCTCGACCTCGTCACATCGAGGTGCAGCTGCTGGGCGACTCCCACGGCCGCGTTGCCCATCTCGGCACGCGAGAGTGCTCGACGCAGCGGCGATTTCAGAAGCTGATCGAAGAGGCGCCGGCCGCTGGCTTGCCGTCGTCGGTGACTGCGGCGCTGTGCGACGCGGCGGTGCGGCTGGGCGAGTCGATCGGCTATGAAAATGCGGGCACCGTCGAGTTCGTCGTCGACGCGGAGACCAACGAGTTTTTCTTCCTCGAGGTCAACACTCGCCTGCAGGTCGAGCACACGGTCACCGAGGAGGTCACGGGTGTCGACATCGTGGCGGCGCAGCTCGCGCTGGCGAGCGGGCAGACGCTGGGCCAGCTCGGCCTTGAGAGCGTCGGCATCTGCGGTCACGCCATCGAGGTGCGGGTGAACGCGGAGAGCCCGGCGAACGAGTTTGCGCCGCGCACCGGTCGAGTGGACGTGCTGGCCGTGCCGGCTGACGTGCGTTTCGACACGGCGGTCGCGGTCGGCACGGAAGTGACGTCGAGCTACGACCCGATGATCGGCAAGCTGGTGGTGGTCGGTCCCGACCGTCCGGCGGCCATCACGGCTGCGGCCGGCGCGCTCGAGCGCACGATCATCGGGCCCCTCGAGACCAACTTGGGGTTCGCTCGCTGGCTTCTCGGTCACGCCGACTTCGCGGCGGGCGACATCACCAACCGTTGGGTTGACGATCTCGTCCGCGCAGGCGAGCTTGGCTTCGTCGCGCCAGATGCTGGGTCGGCCGCTGAGGCGGCCGGCGCGGCAGCGGCAGCGGCTGCTTGGTGGCGACACCTAGACGGCTCCTCGCATGGCGGGTCGCGTGGCGGCTCGCCAGGCGCGACGCAAACGGCGTGGTCGAGCTTGCGTGGGTTTCGGCTGGTCGGTGAGCCCGCTAGACGCAAGTTGCTTTTGTCGCGTCACGGCGTCGACGCCGAGCTGCTGACGGTGCCCGAGCGCCGAGGCGCCGACGAGCCTGACGTCGCGGACGACGCGAGCGAGCTGGCGCTGACGACCGCGGTCAACCGCGCCGCCAACGTGACGGCCGTCAACGTCGACGGGCACACGCTGTGCTTCAACGTGCTCGACCGCAGCCAAGCGTGGTCTGAGCGAGAGCCGGTCGGCTGGCACGCAGGCGACGCGCTGACCGCGCCGTTCACCGCGGCGGTCGTTGAGGTCGCGGTAATTCCTGGCGACCGCGTCAAAGCGCAAGACAAACTGGTTGTGCTGGAAGCGATGAAGATGCTGCACACGCTGGTCGCGCCGAGCGCGGCGATGGTCAGCGAAGTGCACGTCGACGTCGGCGACAGCGTGGAAACCGACGACCTGCTGGTGAGTTTCACCCAGCCCGACACCCAACCCGACCCTCGACCCAATGAGGAACAGGAGAGCAACGCCGATGCCACCGACTGACTTGCCTGCAAGCGACGCAGACGAAGTGCGGCTCGCTCGCATCTTCATTCACCCCGTCAAGTCCGCGCGGCGCGTGGAACTCGACGAAGTCGCCGTCACCGCGCACGGTTTGGCGGGCGACCGGCTGTACCAAGTCGTCGACGCCACCGGCGACCCCATCACCCAGCGCAACAACCGGCTGATGGCGCTGCTGGGCGCGCGCTACGTCGGCGGCGATGCGAGCGAGAGGCTCGGCACGCCGCTCGAACTGTCGGCACCCGGCGTCGAGCCCGTCGTGGTCGATCCTCCGGCGCAGATCGATCGCGCCGTGCGTTCGCTGCTGGGTGAAGACGTCGGAGCCGCGGACTGCGGCGACGACGCGGCCCGCCTGCTGACCGACCTTCTGGGCGAGCCGGCTCGACTGGCGGCGTTCACGGCTGACTCGGTGCGACCCTCTCGGCTGTTTCGCGGCGCAGAGGTGACGTTCGTCGATGCCGCGCCCGTGCTGGTCGCGAACCAGCGGTCGGTCGAAGACCTCGAGCGCCTGGCCGGCGAGCGCTTTGGCATCGAGCGGTTTCGTCCCAACCTGGTCGTCACCGGCGCCCCGCCGTGGGCCGAAGACACGTGGGCTGATTTCGCCGTCGGTGAGGCGCAGCTCGCGGTGCGGGTGCCGTGGCCGCGGTGCGCGGTGCCGCAGATCGACCAAGACACAGCCGAACGGCACCGCGAGCCAGCGGTCGTGCTGCGTAAGCATCGTTGGTGCGACGACGCCGGCGAGGCGTACCCCGACCGGCCCGGCATGCGGGGCATGCTGGAGGGCAACGCCCTGTTCGGCGTGGCATGTTCGATTGAGCCGTCGGGCGCGGTGCTGCGCGTGGGCGACCCGGTGAGCGTCGCTTCTACCCGCGAGCCAGTGCTCGCCGCGCCGGCGCAGTAGCAGCTCGAATGTCAGCGCAGCGCGGCGGGAGGCGCACGTGAAAAAACGAACACCGATACCGCGAGGCTGGTGGGAACGGCAATCCGATTGGCAGAACCTTCCGACCAATGATGCGGTAAACCAGCTAGTCGCCCACAAGCGTAAGACAATCACGCAGACCCATGGAGCGCCCATGACGGCCCTGGATCGCTTCTATCACGAGTACATGTTCGTTGAGTCGCTGGTGATGGACATCAGGGTCTACCTCGCGAAGCGCAAGACTCGCAGAGGCAAGAACACGTTTGACCCGCAGCTGTATGAGGTAATGCTGCGCTTTGCCGACCTCATCAGAGACTCTCACCAGAACACGTTTCCGCGCCTCACTCGTCCGGCGTTGCGTTTCACAAAGGGCCGAAAGGAAGATCCAGACGACTTCGCTCGAACGGCGCTAAACGTGGCCGTAAACGCTCCTGATGAGTTTGAGGACATCTTGACGTCAGATTTCGACACGCTCAACTCAGTTGGTCCGCCACGTGAAACCTCACAGACGTGGGATGACATGTCGACGCGTACCCGGATGAAGGCGTTAGGCGGCGCGGTCATTGTGCTGGGTCTAATTTCTGCTGCGATCTATCTCGGCGTGACCGGCGGAAACTGGATTCTGCCTGTGATCGCTGCCATCGCAGCGATTGCCTTCTTCGTATTGTTTCCGATTGTCGCCGGAGCGGCTCGCGGTGCCGTTCGTCGCTTGCGAAGGAGCAGAACATGAGCTTAGAACCGGCCGACAGCCCGCCGGTGAGGCAAGGTCGCTACCGGTCTAGCGCTTGGTTTGACATTCCCGGCAACCCGCTGCTGAGCGGGCTGTACCTCGAGCGCTACTTGAACTACGGGCTGACCCGTGAAGACCTGCAGTCGAACAAGCCGATCATCGGCATCGCGCAGACCGGCAGCGACCTGTCGCCTTGCAACCGCCATCATCTCGAACTCGCTAAGCGAGTGCGTGAAGGCATTCGTGAGGCAGGCGGTGTGTGCTTTGAGTTTCCCGTGCACCCCATTCAAGAGACCGGCAAGCGTCCCACCGCGGCGCTCGACCGCAACCTCGCGTATCTCGGGCTCGTCGAGATTCTTCACGGCTACCCGCTCGACGGCGTGGTGCTCACCATCGGCTGCGACAAGACCACACCCGCGTGTTTGATGGCGGCGGCGACGGTCAACGTTCCGGCCATCGCGCTGTCGGTCGGGCCGATGCTGAACGGCTGGCACAACGGCGAGCGCACCGGCTCGGGCACGGTCGTGTGGAAGGGTCGTGAGCTGCACGCCGCCGGCGAGATCGACGACCAAGAGTTCATCGACCTGGTGGCTTCGTCTGCGCCGTCGGTCGGCTACTGCTCGACGATGGGCACGGCGACCACGATGAACTCGCTCAGCGAAGCGCTGGGCATGCAGCTTCCCGGTTCGGCGGCCATTCCGGCGCCGTATCGAGAGCGAGCGCAGATGGCGTACCGCACGGGCAAGCGCATCGTCGAGCTGGTCGAGGCCGACGTGCGGCCGTCAGACATCATGACCCGCGACGCGTTCTGTAACGCGATCGTCGTCAACTCTGCTATCGGCGGCTCGTCGAACGCACCCATTCACCTGAACGCGATTGCCGCGCACCTGGGCGTGCCGCTTTCCAACGACGACTGGCAGCGCATCGGACACGAGGTACCGCTGCTGGTCAACTTGATGCCGGCCGGTGAGTATCTGGGCGAGGACTACCACCACGCGGGCGGGGTGCCTGCGGTGGTCAGCGAGCTGCTGGCCGCAGGCCTGCTCCCCCACCCCGACGCGATGACCGTGTCGGGTGAGTCGATTGGCGACAACTGCGCGGGTGCGGTCGTGGCCGACCGTGAAGTCATCAAGACGGTGGAGGAGCCGCTCGTCGCGAACGCTGGGTTCATTCACCTGCGCGGCAACCTGTTCGACTCGGCGATCATGAAGACGTCGGTGATCTCAGATGAGTTTCGCGCGCGCTACCTGTCTGATCCAGACGACCCCGACGCGTTCACCGGCCGGGCGGTCGTGTTTGACGGGTCGGAGGACTACCACCTGCGCATCGACGACCCGGCGCTGCGCATCGACGAGCACACGCTGTTGTTCATGCGGGGCGCGGGGCCGATCGGCTGGCCGGGCGGCGCGGAGGTGGTGAACATGGCACCGCCGGCTGCGCTGCTGCGCGAGGGCATCCACAGCTTGCCGTGCATCGGCGACGGGCGGCAGTCGGGCACCTCAGGCTCGCCGTCGATCTTGAACGCCGCGCCGGAGGCGGCCATCGGCGGCGGGCTGGCGCTGCTGCGCACCGGCGACATGGTGCGCATCTCGCTGCGGGAAGGCACGGCCGACATGCTGGTGAGCCCGGAGGAGCTGGCGCAGCGGCGCGCCGAGCTGGAGGCCGCGGGCGGCTACGCGTATCCAGAGGCACAGACCCCGTGGCAGGAGATTCAGCGCACGATGGTGTCGCAGTTCGACGCCGGCATGGTGCTGGAGCCAGCGGTGAAGTATCGCGACGTCGCCCGGACGTTCGGGCCGCCGCGGCACAATCACTAGCTCTGTTGACGCTGAGGCTGCTCTAGCTCGTGCTCGCTCTGGTGCTGCTGGGTCTGCTGCTGGGCCTCGCCGTGCTCGCCGTCGCGAGCGACCGGTTCGTCGACGGCGCCTGTTACATCGCGACCGCCGCGAGGTTGAGCCCCATCATCGTGGGCGCGGTGGTGCTCGGTTTTGGCACGTCCGCGCCTGAGCTGGTGATTTCCGCGTTGGCGGCATCGCAAGGAAACGAGGACATCGGAACGGGCAACATCATCGGCTCGAACGTGGCGAACCTGAGCTTCGGGCTGGGCTTGGCGGCGATGCTGACGCCGATTCGGTTCAGCTCGGAGGTGATCCGTCAGACCATTCCGCTGGCGCTGGGCGCGATGGCGGCGTTCACGGTGCTGGTTTCGGTCGGCGGAGGGCTGAGCTTTTTCGACGGGTTCGTGCTGGTGTGCGCGATGGTGCTGACGCTCATCTACGTGGTGCGTTCGGGTCGGCGGCGGCCCGCGAACGCGGCCGTCGCCGAGACGGCTGACAGCGCTGGCGATGCCCAGTCCGGAGGTGCCCAGCCGGCTGTCGTCACCCGTCGGCGCACCGTGCTGGCGGTGGTTTGGGTGACGGTGGGGCTGGGCGGCGTGATCGGCGGAGCGCAGCTGGCGGTGCTGTGCGCCGAGTGGATCGCCGATCGACTCAACCTGTCGGGCGGCTTCATCGGGTTCAGCGTCGTGGCCATCGGCACTTCGCTACCCGAGCTGGCGACCGTCGCCGCGGCAGCCCGTCGCAAGCAGACCGAGCTGATCGTCGGCAACCTGTTCGGGTCGAACATCTTCAACTCGCTCGCCGTGGCTGGTGCGATGGGCTTGGTGGCCTCCGACTCGCACATCGGCCACAACGAGCTGCTGTATCTCGGCTTGCCGCCGATGTGCGTGATCGCCCTGTTGGCGGTGGGCGCCGGGGTGAGCGGCCGCGCGGTGAAGCGCCCCGAAGGCGTCGTGCTGTTCGGCCTCGGTCTCGCCGCCATGGCCCTCGTCGCCGCTGCCTAGCCCTTCTGCCGAGAAACTCCAGATTTCCGCGTCACGCACGTCACTACTGTCGCCGCGATGTGGAACTGGCTCTTCGGCACCGCCGTCACGACAACGCTTGCCTTCCTCGGGCTCTACCTTCAGTTTCTCCTCAAGCAGGCCAACGAGATCAAGGGGCTGATGCGAAAGGTCAAGACCGTCGTCCGCTTGATCTTCGTCACCTACGGCGGAACGGTCGCTGGCCCGACGAGGCACCAACTCGAACAATGGTTGCCGTGGCTTCCAGGTGCACGGCTAGTGCGCCAGCTTCGGATGGTGCGTCGCTGTCTTCTGAACCGCATCAGGCGCGCCTGGATCCGATGCCTGAGTCTGCCGCGACGACTGCCGTGGGTGTCTGAGCCAGCGAACGGACTGGAACGACTCCTGGTGCGATGCATCCATCGCATGGCGCCCTGGGTCTTTGAAGAGCGATCCTTACCGCCCAAGTTGCACCGGTACGAATGCTGTCAAACATTTCTGGTGTTCGACGCGGTGAGAGAGCTGCACGTGGACGACGTCCAAATCGGCTGGTTCGTAGCTCCGAGCGCGCGCAACGCGGCGTTGCAGTTCGCAAGGACCTTCCCGGTCGACAGCGCCGACCTGGTGTCTCTCGCGCGAGATCGCGGATCTGCTTGGCGCGACACGTTCGTATACGCCTCCGAACGGTACCTGATATGGGCCCGGCCGATGTCCGGCCGGGCGCAGCGGCGCGAAGCGGGCCGGGGAAACTAGCCGCGCGGGCTGACTGTCGCATGCTTGCACCGCAACCCTCCTCTACCGCATGCGTATGGCGTCGCTGTCACGTCGTACCCATCGCTACGCTCTGACGCAGGAGGAACGACCATGTCTGCGCCAGTCACCGACAACGAACCTGAGAACGCTTCGGACGACAGTTCAGCAGAGGACGGCCCCCAGCATCGCGTGCCGACGTGGCCGTCGGGGGGCAGGTCATACAGCGGACCGGTTTCCAAGCGTCCCTTCAGCAGGTTCGACTACTTTTTTCGCAACACCTACTAGCCAGAGGCTTGCCAGCTGACCGGTGTAAGCGAGCTAGCCGGAAGTGCGCTGGGCGGCTAGCGAGCCTGGGGGCTAGCCGAAGGTGTGGCGGGTGTAGGCGACGACGGCTTGAATTTCTTCTTGGGACAGCGCGCCCTCGAACGCTTGCATCTGGCCGCGGCCTCGGGCGACGACCCACAGCTGGTCGGCTGCGGTGAGACGGGCGCTGACGCCGCGCAGCGACGGAGCGCGGCCGGTGCCGTTGCCGCTTGAACCGTGACACGAGATGCACGAGCGGTAGACGCGCTCGCCGGTGGCGAGGGTGGCGGGGCTGTAAGGCTCGGGCAGCGGCCCGTAAGTCAGCGGCGTGGTGTCGACTCCGCAGCCCGCAGCGGCCAACGCGGCCAACGCCGCGCAGCAGCGGGCCAAGGCGCCCCTCACTGGCGCGTCTTGCGTTCGCCGCCGACGCCGGTGTAGATCGAGCACGGGTCAGTCCAACGACGTTGCGTCCACTGCGGGTCGCGAGCGTGGGCGTGGAAATGGTCGGGGATCGTTCGCATCACCTGGTCGAGCCTGGCGACGCCAGCGCCAAACCGACGCTCGCCGGCGAGCGTGAGTTCGGCGAGCATGTGTTCGGTGTGCTCGGCGGGCGGATCGGTGCCGTGGGTGCGCCACACCACCATCGGGGTTTCGCACATCTCGCAGTCTGCGACCCAGCAGACGTCGCACTCGTGGTACCAGTGCGTGAAGCGCGCCGCTTCGCACAGCTCGCACTCCGGGTCGACGGTCGGGCTCTCGTCGCCCGGGCTGCGCTCAGCGGGCATCGAGCGCGCTCCGGTAGCTGGCGACGAGGTCGCCCGCCGCGGCTGGGTCGTCGTGTTCGAGCATCGCCCGCACCACGGCCGAGCCGATCACCACGCCGTCTGCGACCTCGCACGCTTCGACGGCGGCCTGCGGTGAGCCGATGCCGACGCCGACCAGCACCGGCGTGTCGGTCACCTGTTTGCACCGCTGCGCGATCTGCGTGGCGGTGGCGGCGAGCTGCGTTCGCGCGCCGGTCACGCCCAGCAGTCCGACGGCGTAAACGAACCCGCGGCTCGCGTCGCACAGCGGCGCGAGGCGCGCCTGCGGAGTGGTCGGTGCGGCCAGCAGCACCGCTTCGACGTGGTGGGCTTGCGCGGCGTCACGCCACGGCGCTGACTCGATGAACGGCAAGTCGGCGAGTATCGCCGCAGACACGCCCGCGCGGCGTAGTGACGCGGCGAACCGCTCGTGGCCCTGGCGATAGCAGAGGTTGTAGTAGGTCATCACCGCGTGCGGAATGCCGGTGTCGAGCTCGGCTAGCTCGTCGAGCACGCTCGCTGGAGTGGCGCCCGCTTCGAGCGCCGCCTGGGAGGCTCGCTGGATCACCTCGCCGTCCATCACCGGATCGGAAAACGGAATGCCGACCTCGATGGCGTCAGCACCGGCCGCGGCGACGGCTTCGGCGCTCGCCCGCCAGCCAGGCAAGCCGCCGGTGACGTACGCGACCAGCAGCTTGGCGCCGTCGTCGCGGCGCGCGCGCAGGTGCGCTTCCAGGCCGGTCACTCGTGCCTACGCGCGCTGCGCCGTAGAGGTCGGCTCGCGGTCGGCCTCGTCGCCGAGACGGCCGTCGAACTGGTCGTCGAGTTGGCCGGCCAGCACGTTCATCATCTGGTCGACGTCTTTGTCGCCCCGTCCCGACAGGTTCCACAGCACGGTCTGGCCCCCCAGCGCCGGCGCTTCACGCACGATCCATGCCAGCGCGTGCGCGCACTCGAGCGCGGGGATGATGCCTTCGGTGCGCGACGCCAGCACGAACGCGTCGACTACCTCGTCGTCGGTGACGCACGGATACTCGGCGCGCTTGATCTCCGCGAGGTGGGCGTGCTCGGGGCCCACCCCCGGGTAGTCGAGCCCGGCCGAGATCGACTGCGCTTCGGCGACCTGGCCGACCTCGTCTTGCATCAGGTACGACGCCATGCCGTGAACGACGCCCGGCACTCCCCGCTCGACCGCCGCGCCGCCCGCGGGTTCGACGCCGACGAGGCGGGCGTCGCCGTCGACGAAGCCCGAGAAGATGCCCGCCGCGTTGCTGCCGCCGCCGACGCACGCGACGACGACGTCGGGGTCGCCGCCGGTCAGCTCGGCGCACTGCGCGGCGGCTTCGTCGCCGATGACGTGGTGGAACGTGCGCACCATCCACGGGTACGGGTGCGGGCCCATCACCGAGCCCAAGCAGTAGTGGCTGTTGGTGACGGTGGCGACCCAGTCGCGCAGCGCTTCGTTGACGGCATCCTTGAGGGTGCGACTGCCGCTGCTGACGGCCTCCACTTCGGCGCCCAGCAAGCGCATGCGGAACACGTTCAGCTCTTGGCGGGCGACGTCGACCTCGCCCATGTACACCTTGCATCGCATCCCCAGGAGCGCGGCTGCGGTGGCGGTGGCGACGCCGTGCTGGCCGGCACCGGTTTCGGCAACGAGGCGGGTCTTGCCCATGCGCTGCGCCAGCAACGCTTGGCCGATGACGTTGTTGATCTTGTGCGAGCCGGTGTGGTTGAGGTCTTCCCGCTTGGCGAGCAGGCGCAGGCCGAGATGCGCGGACAGCTGGTGGCACTCGGTGAGCGGCGACGGCCGGCCGCCGTAGTCGCGCAAGATGTTGTGAAAGCGGCGGACGAAAGCTGGGTCGGCCCAGGCTTGGGTGAACTCGGCCTCTAGCTCTTCGCACGCGGCGACGAGCGTCTCAGGCACGAAGCGTCCGCCGAACGAGCCGAATCGGCCAGCGTCGTCGGGGCGGTCCATGAGCTTGCGGGCGGGGGCTTTGCGGGCTGGCGTTTGGCTAGACATCTACTCGTCTCGCCAGTCGTAAACAGGTGCCGAGCCGTCACTCGTTGGCGCGCCCGCGCCGTTCGGCTGGCTGCGGCTGCCGGACGTGAGATGCGAGAACGCGTCGAGGTTGCCCCACTCGCTGGCTGGCGGCAGGGGCGTGCCGATCGGCACCGGCGGTGCCAGTCCGCAGTCGCGTTCGGCCTTGCGAGCTGCCTGGAGGAACGCTCGCAAGCGCATCGGGTCTTTCTCGCCGGGCCTCGCCGAGGAGGCTTTGCGGTTGTGAGCTTTCGACTTGTCGCCCCGCGCTCTGGCGATGACCTCGTATTCGACTCCGCTGGCCACGTCGACGCCGGTAGGTCGGGCGATCGAGATGGCTTCGCCGACGTTCTCAGGGGTGAGCCCTCCCGCCAAGATCCACGGCAGCCCGAGGCGGCTGCCTTCGACGGTGTGCCAGTCGAAGACCTTGCCCTCGCCGGGGTTGGGGCCGTCGAGCATGAGGGCGGTGGCGCCGTAGTCGGCGATGCGGGCGATGGCAGGGTCGCCGGCGCTGAACGCCTTGATGACGTACTTGACACGCTCGGACACCCAGCGGCAGTCGTCGGGAGTTTCGTTGCCGTGCAGCTGGGCGGCGGTGAGCCCCGCTTCGTCGACGGTGCGCACCACGGTGTCGCGCGACTGGTTTGCGAACACGCCCACCCCGATGACGCCGCCCGGCACCTGCCTGGTGATGTCTCGCGCTTTGCTCGGCGCGATGCGGCGGGGCGACGTTTCGACGAAGTTGAACCCGAGCGCGTCGGCGCCGACCGCTACCGCGAGCAGCGCGTCGTTCTGGCTGGTGATTCCGCAGATCTTGACGAGCATCGGGTGCCTAGCGTGCCCGCTCGTTCACGCTCCGCCACGCAACCGGACGATTTCGTCAGCCGGGTCGTCGCTTCGCACCAGCGTCTCGCCGACGAGCACCGCGGCGTAGCCCGCAGCCGCGAGCCGCTTCGCGTCGGCTGCGTCGCGTATTCCGCTCTCGGCGACCGACACGACAGCGGGCGGAATGGAGGGTGCCACGGCGCAGGCTCGCTCGGTGTCAACGTCGAAAGTCACCAGGTCGCGCTGGTTGACGCCCACGATGGTCGCGCCGGCTGCGATGCAGCGCTCGATCTCGGCTTGGTCGTGCGCCTCGAACAGCACGTCGAGGCCGAGTTCGTCGGCGACTTGCGCGAAGCGCGCCATCTCGTGATCGAACAGCGCGGCGGCGATCAGCAAGATCGCGTCGGCGCCCATGATCGCCGCGTCGTAGATGTCGGCGACGGCGACCGTGAAGTCCTTGCGCAGCGTCGGCAGCTCGCTGGCGGCTCTGGCGGCCGCGAGGTCGTCTGGTGAGCCTGCGAAGTTCGGCTGGTCGGTGAGCACCGAGATGGCTGCCGCGCCGCCGCGCGCGTATTCGCCGGCGAGCGCGGCCGGGTCGAGGTCGGCGACGAGCGGGCCTTTCGACGGCGTGGCGCGCTTGACCTCGGCGATCACTGCGGGTGCGTCGCCCGCCTGCTGGGCTGCGACGATCGCGGCGCGCAGCGACCGCGGCTCCGTGCGCGCTCGCAGCGCGGCTCGGGCTAGTTCGGCGTTGCGACGCGTGTCGCGCGCGGCGCTCGCCCGGTGCTGGGCGATGATGGCATCTAGGTAGGTGCCGTTCCGGTGTCCTGTCACCTGGCCATTGCCTACCACGCCTGACGTGTCGGGGGCGCCGCTCTGCTCGAACGGGTTCCTGTCTCCTGGCACCTGACCAACGCTTGCCGCCGTCGAGCGGTCGGTAGCAACTGAACGAGGCGCAGTCGCGCTAGAGGTCAACGCCCTTGCCCGATGCAGGGTCGAGGAAGGTCAATTCCGGAGGACCCGCCACCAGGTCCTTGATGGCACGCCCGAAGTCCCTCATGCCCTCGGATCCGCCGTGAGCCTTCAGCGCCTCACCGTCGCTGTAGAGCTCGTAGAACCACACGACGTTCGCGTCGTTCTGATCCTTGTGGGCGATGTAGACCTCGGTGCCGGGCTCGCCAGCGACGTTTGTCATGCCCTTGGTGCTGATCACCTCGAGCAACGCATCGCGCTTGCCATCCTGTGCCGTCAGCTTCGCGAACAGCGCAGTCTTTGTCATGGGCTTACTTCCCCCTCGGCAGTTGAGTGGTTGTGACGGGCCCGAACTCTCAGCGAAGCCCGCTTGGCGGAACTATAACGGACGCCCGCTCGAGGTTCGCATTCACGCCGCGCATCCCGCTTCACGCTCTCGCAACACAGACCACATCAAGGATGCGCGTCCGTCGCAACGCACGACGGCCTACTACTGCTGCCGTCAGCGCCACGGTGGCCTCGCCTGTCATCGTCAACTGTGCCGCGCTCTACTGCTGCGCGTCGTAACGCATCGTTCGCACGGCCAACGGCGGTCTCGGTCGTCGGCCATCACCGACGCGCGTCAACGCCGCCTCCAGTCCCACTCCCCTAGCGCCACGGCGTGACAGCAAGCAGGCAGACGATGAACGGGAGCGATTAGCACTCGTGCGTTGCTACCACCGGCGCGTGAACGATCGGTCAGCAGCGCGCGGCAGCCGCGCCGCGAACTCGCATCAGCCGGGGCCCGCAACGCAGTCGGTGTGCTTGGCATTCGAGCTCTGATGAGTTCGTCGCTCAACCACGAGCAACAGCGCCTGATCGCGCGCCGCAACCCGCGCCACACGCAGATGACCTGGTCGCTCCTCACGATCTCCCAGCCGACTGAGGTGCCTCAAGCATCCACCCGGCTGGATGACCCCCAGTGCGTCCGACATCACCCGGTGCGCCAAGGATGCCTACGCATGGCCGATGCGGCATCCAGCGCAATCAGATGGACTGCGGGTAAACTGCGTGAACCGACTCGACCCACGGAGGACACCTTGGAGGATGTGCGAACCGAAGAGCCGCCAGCAAGCGGGCGGGAAACCAACGCACTGGGAGTGGCAGGCTTCGTGCTCGGCGTAGTCACCGTTGGCATGACGCTTGCGCTCACCGTTGGGATAGCTGCCGAGCCCGACTCCGTGGCCTACGTGAAGGACCGAGCAGAGGACGGGCGGATCGTCGAAGGCATGATGGCGCTGCTCGGAATGGCGGGCGTCGTAGTGGGCGTTGTGCTCTCATCCGTCGGCATTCGGCGGGCAGCAAACGGAGGCCCCCACAAGGGTCTAGCCATCGCAGGGCTCAGCACGTGCGTTGGCGTGTTGGTCCTTATCGTCCTGCTGTCGATCCTTGATGCGTAAAGCACGAGACAAAGTGATGCCTGCCCGACACGTGATACACACGTTGCCGCTCGCTATCATTATGCTACTACTCATATCCTGCGGGAGCGAACTCGACGAGGCCAAGGTGGCGAGCGCGCAACGCCTGATCAGGGAAACCGAGGCGCATGTGACGGCCGCGGAGCGTCTCGTGCATGCTTCCGAACACTTCTCGAAGACGATCTCAGCGTTGGAATACGCGCAGGAAGGAGATGTGCCCACCGACCATCAAGTATTCTCAGCTTTCGGACAACTCATCGATCGCACAATCACCGTAACGAACGCGTCAGTCAGCGTTGGTTATGCACTTGGTGATGCCTGTCCTGAGTTTGTAGATGAGGAGACTCTTGACCAAAACCTCACGGAGTTTCGAGAACATGCTCTATCCCTCGAGAAACTCAGTGTCACACTAGAGGAAGCCACGGCTACCGGCTCTCTCGAATCACATGAAAGCGATATATTCTTTGAGGCATGGATCGAACTCAATGCCTCCTCTGAAGATACAGACCCAGATGCCGGTACGACCGACGAGTCATCTGAACCGCCGTTTGCTGAGGGAGGTATCGGCGAAGCTTGCGTCATGGCGCTCATCAGCGGGGCGCCCGCCGATCAGGTGGACGAGATGCAAACGGATATGGGCCACATCAACCGTCGATACAAGTCAGTGGATGCTTATCTTGCGAGCGAGTAGTGCGGGTGAGTCCGTCAGTCCAACATGTCGGTGTGACACAGCCAGTAGCGTGCGGCATCACACGACGCGGTAGCGAAGAAGAAAGTACGGAGTCGTAGGACTCATAGCAGGTGGACAGTTCATTTCAGCAGCCTAGAACGCGTCGATAAAGTCGAACCCCTGCCTGCGGCGCGGAGCGACCGCGGCTCCGTGCGCGCTCGCAGCGCGGCTCGGGCTAGTTCGGCGTTGCGACGCGTGTCGCGCGCGGCGCTCGCCCGGTGCTGGGCGATGATGGCATCTAGGTAGGTCGCTCGGGTGCCGGCAGCGGTCAAACTGGGCGCAGCCGAACTACAGCTCGACACCCTTGCCCGATGCCGGATCGAGGAACGTCAGCTCGGGCGGCCCGGCGACCAAGTCCTTGATGGCTCGCCCGAAGTCCTTCATGCCGTCAGAGCCGCCGTGGGCCTTCAGCGCATCGGCATCGGTATATAGCTCGTAGAACCACACCACGTTCTCATCGTTCTGATCCTTGTGGGCGATGTAAACCTCGGTGCCGGGCTCGCCAGCGACGTTCGCCATGCCCTTGGTGCTGATCACCTCGAGCAGCGCATCACGCTTGCCGTCCTGAGCCGTCAACTTCGCCAGCAGCGCAGTCTTTGCCATTGGGGTTGTTCCTTCCTCGCTGGCGCACCAGCGCTTGTTGGTCTATGTGCTGCCCACCCAGCGATGATCACTGCGTGAGCGTCACTGGCCCGAGCCTCCCCGAGCCAGCCCCACAACCCTACGCCCTCGGTCAGCCGAAGTCGATCGCGAGCGGTTCGCCGGCGAGGCCGAGGTCGTCGGGAAGCGGATGGCCGTGCGGGCGACCCGAGTGGTAGGCCATCACCGCCCACTCGGGCAGGTCGTAGTAGCGGTCGGTGCGCACGCTCAGGTGAAAGTCGACGGTGAAATCTTGAAGTTCTAGGTCGGCGTGCCAGATGGGGCCGCGATTACGGCGGTCTCTGCGGTGATACGCCAGCGACCGACCGTCGAGGAAGTAGTAGGGGCCCTTGCCAGGCGGCGCAGCAGCCAGCAGCACATCGGCGAGGTCGCGGCGGCGGCCATAGCGCAGCAACAGACACGTGCGCATCCACACCGAACGCGGCTGCCCATCAAGCTCAGCGAGCAGGTGCTCGGCAATCGACGCGTGCGAGAGATCCCACAGGTAGTCGTGAATCTCGCTCAACGTGTAACGCCCCGGGCGAGCCGCGATGTAGACGATCTCGGTCTCATACCGCCAACACGGCACCACCCCGTACCACAACAACGGCGACTTCACCTC
>CAYRJD010000035.1:0-12273 GCA_964424585.1 uncultured Acidimicrobiales bacterium
CACGACCCAGCCCGGGCCGTCCGGCACCACCACGACGATGCTCGGGCAGCCTGGCGCGACGTCGACAACGACCTCGACTACCGAGCCGGCTGGCAGCGCCGACGCCGAGCCGATGCCTGAGCTGCCCGACACCGCGTTCACCCAAATCTCCGCCGGCAACGAGCACTCCTGCGCGCTCACACGCGCCGGGTCGGTGCGCTGCTGGGGCAATGACGACGACGACCAAACGTCACCGCCGACGCTGGCAGCAGGCGAAACGTTCACCGAAGTATCGGCTGGCGGCGAGCACACCTGCGCGCTGAAAAACGACGGCACGGTCGCGTGCTGGGGCGACAACGGCAGCGGCCCGAACCCCGACGGCCGGGCCACCCCGCCAGACGGCTCGTTCACCCACGTCTCCGCCGGCGCCTTCCACACCTGCGGCGTCAACGCCGACGGCACGGTGGCGTGCTGGGGCTTCAACGGCAACGACCAAACCGACGCGCCGTCCGGATCGTTCGCCCAAGTGACGGCCGGCAACTCACACACCTGCGGCATCAAAACCGACGGCACCGTCGCCTGCTGGGGCAACAACGGCGGCGGACGCGCCACACCGCCGCAAGGCGCGACGTTCACCCAAATATCCGCCAGCGGCTCACACACCTGCGGCATCAAAACCGACCAGACCGTCGCCTGCTGGGGCGCAAACGCCGACGGCCAAGCCACCGTGCCCGCCGCGGCGCAAGACGCGACGTTCACCCAAATCTCCGCCGGCGGCACGCACACCTGCGGCACCCAAACCGACGGCAGCATCGCATGCTGGGGCAACAACGACGACCAGCAAGCGACACCGCCAACGCTGGAAACAGGCCAGTCGTTCACTCAAGTCTCCGCCGGCGGCACGCACACCTGCGGCGTCAAGACCGACGGGTTAATGGCGTGCTGGGGTAGCGACGACGACGAGCGATTGTCGCCGCCAGCGTTGTTCACGCAGGTGTCGGCTGGCGCATCGCACTCGTGTGGCTTGAAGGCCGACGGGTCGGTGGCGTGCTGGGGCGCAAACAACCACGGGCAGGCCACGCCGCCAGCGGGTTCGTCGTTCACGCAGGTGTCCGCTGGGCGCTCGCACTCGTGTGGCCTCAAGGCCGATGGTTCGGTGGAATGCTGGGGTGACAACCGCAGGGGTCAAGCGTCGCCGCCGACGCTCGAGCCGGGCGCGACGTTCACTCAGGTGTCGGCTGGGCAGGCCCACTCGTGCGGCGTCAAGACCGATGGGTCGGTCGTGTGCTGGGGCACTGACGACTTCGGGCAGGCATCTCCACCATCGGAGTCGTTTACATCGGTGTCGGTTGGCCTTGGGCATTCGTGTGGGCTGAAGACTGACGGCACCGCCGTGTGCTGGGGCCTTGACGGCGACGGGCAGTCGACGCCGCCGGGCGAGTCGTTTACCCAGGTGGGGGTTGGTAGCGAGCACTCGTGCGGCGTGAAAGTCGACGGCGCGGTGGCTTGCTGGGGTTACAACGGCAGCGGTCAAGCGTCGCCGCCGACGCTCGAGCCGGGTGAGTTGTTCGCGCAAGTGTCGGGTGGGTTCTCACATTCCTGCGGCGTCAAGACCGACGGCACCGTCGCGTGCTGGGGCCGAGACACCCTCGGAGAGTCATCGCCACCAGTCAGTGCGTCATTCAAGCAAGTGGCGGTTGGCACGTCGTATTCGTGTAGCGTGAAGACCGACGGCACGGTCGCCTGCTGGGGCGCAAACAGCGAGGGGCAGTCGACGCCTCCCTAGCCCAACACCGCAGCCAGTCGTCGCCGCCCGACCTCTGGTAGTCGTCGGGAACTTGCGTCGCACTAGCCACACGGCCCGTCGCTCGCAGCAAAGAGCCAGCCACGTGCGCAAGGTGGGTGCCCAGCTCGTCGCTCGCGAGCCCGCCCGCGCGTGTAGAGCATGGTTATCGAATGATGTAAAGCATGGTTGACATTGTGCGCTAAGCGCCGTAACCTCCGTTCGTGTCTCGCCCGTGGCTGCTAGCGGTCTTCGTCTCGCTCGCCGCGGCGTGCGGCGTCAGCGTCGGGCCCGTCTCCGACCTCGACGGCGTCGCCGCGACCATCTACGCGGGGCGCTGCTCCGAATCAAGCGAGGTGTCCAACGGCGACCCGCTCGTCGTCTACTCGGGCCGGTCAGAAGACCTCATCGGCCCCGTCTACGAAGCCTTCGCGTGCGAGACCGGCACAGCCGTCTCGGTGCGCTGGGGCGCCAGCACCGACCTCGCGCTGCTGCTGGCGGAAGAGCGCGACCGCACCGACGCCGACGTCTACGTGAGCCGCTCGCCCGGGCCGACCGGGTTCCTCGACGAAGCGGGTTTGCTCGCCGCGCTTGACGCCGACGTGCTGGGCTTGGTCGACGACGCGCATCGCGGCGTCAACGAAACGTGGGTGGGGCTCACCGGCCGGCAGCGAGTGATGGTGTTCAACCTCGACGCCGTGGTGCCAGCCGAGCTGCCGGCGTCGGTGTTCGAGCTGACCGGCGAGACGTGGCGTGGGCGGGTGGCGATACCCGCGACCAACGGGTCGTTCGTCGACTGGTTCACCATCTTTCGCGCCCGCTACGGCGACGACCGCGCCGTGGGCTGGCTCGAAGACATGGTCGCGAACGACGCTCGCTACTACTCCGGCAACCGAGGCATCGTCGAAGCCGTCGGCCGCGGCGAGATCGACGCGGGGCTCGTCAACCACTACTACAACTTTCAAGAGGCTGCCGCGCGCGGCCCGTCGCACCGCGCGGCCAACCACGTGTTCGGCAGCGGTGACATCGGCTCGGTGGTGATCATTCCCGCCGCCGCGGTCACCGTCGCGAGCGACAACCAAGCTGCCGCCAACGCGCTCGTCGCCTACCTGCTGTCTGAGCCCGTCCAGCGCTACTTCACCGACACCACGTATGAGTACCCGCTCGCCGCAGGCGTCACGCCGAACGACGCGCTTGAGCCGCTCGTCGGGCTCGGCACCGGCGCGGTGGCCTACGACGCGCTCGGCCGCGACTTCGGCGAGACGCTGCGCCTCATCGAAGCGACCGGCATCCAAAATCAGTGAACGCCCGCGACGTGGCGAGCGAGACGAGAGGCGCGCCGCGCGCCCGCTGGGGTCTGCGGTCGTTGGGGCTGGTGCTCGCGGTCGGCTTCGCGTTTCCCGCGCTCTATCTGCTGTGGCGCACCTTCGCGGCTGGCGGCGAGCCGCTGGCCGAGCTGCTTTCGGTGCGCACGCTTCGTCCGCTAGCGCGAACCTTGCGGCTGGCGGTCGCGGTGTCCGCGTCGACGGCGGTGCTGGGTGTGTCGCTCGCCTGGCTGACGGTGCGCACCGACCTGCCGCTGCGCCGCGTCGTCGCGGGGGTCGTGGTGGTGCCGCTGGTGTTTCCCACGTTCATCGGCGCGGCTGCGTTCATCCGCACGCTCAACCCGGGCGGGCTCGCCGCCAACCTGCTCGACGACCTCGGCGTGAGCTTCACCGTCCACCTGCGAGGCTTCGTCGGCGCGTGGCTGGTGCTGACGCTGTTCACCTACCCCTACGTCTACCTGACGACCGCGGCGCGCCTGCGAGCTATCCCCACCTCAACCGAAGAACAGGCGCGGGTGCTGGGCGACCGGCTGCCGACGGTGTTCGTGCGCGTGGTGCTGCCGCAGATCGCGGGCTCGATCAGCGCGGGAACGCTGCTCGTGTTTCTCTACGCCATCAGCGACTTCGGTGCGGTCCAGCTGATGCGCTACGACACGCTCACCCGCGCCATTCACACGAACTTTCTCACCAACACGCCGCGGGCGTTCGCGCTCAGCGCCGTCTTGCTGCTGCTGGCGGCGGCGGTCGTCGGCGCCGAGCGCTGGGTGAGCGCCCGCGTGCCGGTCACGCCCGCCCTGGTCGCGGCCCGCCAGAGCCGCTACGCGCTCGGCCGATGGCGTTGGTGGGCGTTCGGCTTCGTGCTGGCCGTCATCGTCGGGGCGGTGGTTGCGCCGGTGGCGTCGCTGGTCGACTGGGCGGCAGACGGAGTGCTGCGAGGCCAGCGGCTCAGTCGCGCGCTAACCATCGACGCGCCCGAGGTCGTATCGACCGCGCTGAACACCGTGTGGATCGGCGTGATCGCCGCGCTGGTCGCCGTGCTGGCCGTGCTGCCGATCGCGCTGCTGGCCGGCCGCTACCGCGACCGTGTCGGCGCAGCAGCGCACGCGATCGTCATCGCCACGTTCGCGCTGCCGGGCATCGTGATCGCGCTGGCGTTGCGCTACTGGACGCTGCGCACCGGCGTCGCTGGCGACCTGCTGTACGGCACGATGGCGCTGCTGGTGTTCGCCTACGTGGTGCGCTTCGGATCGCTCGCGATGGGGGTGACGCTCGTGTCGGTGCGCGGCGTGCCCAGCCGGGCGCGCGACGCGGCGGCCGTGCTGGGCGCCGGGCGCTGGCGCCGCTTCTGGACCATCGACGTGCCGCAGATGGCGCCGGGCTTGGCGGCGGCGGTCGGCATCGTGGCCCTGTCGGTCATGAAAGAGCTGCCCATCGCGCTGCTGCTGGCGCCGCTGGGGTTCGTCACGCTGACCGTGCGCATCTTCGGCTCTTTTGAAGAATCGTTCGTCGCCGAAGCAGGAATCATGGCCCTGGTGCTGGTGGGTCTGTCGGCTGTCCTCAGCTACGCGCTGGTGCTGCGTAAGCCGTCTCGCGCCGTGGGGCTGTAGCGGCACCGTTGCTCGCGGCTTCGCCGTTGCGGGCGAACGCCACCGCTGCGGGTGCCACGAACTTGACGCCCACCTGCTCGCCGCGCCGCAGCGGCACGTCGGGTTCGCACCGCACCTTGAGGTGGTCGTCGCCGACCCGCACCTCGACCATCGCGTCGTGCCCGTAGTACTCGATGAGCGCGACGTCGCCGATGGCACCCTGTCCGTCGACGCTGGCACCGTTGACGCTGGCGCAGCTCACCAGCCCCAGCTGCTCGGGCCTGATCAGCACGTTCACCGCGCCGTGGCTCGGCTCGCGCAGCCGCAGCCGTCCGAGCGGCGAGGTGACGGTGTCGCCGTTGGCGGTGCCAGCCAGCCACGACGACGTGCCCACGAAGTCGGCGACGAACGCATCTACCGGCAGCGTGTAGAGGCCGCTGGGCGAGTCGAACTGCGCGAGCGTGCCGTCGCGCATCACGCCCACCCGGTCGCCCATCACGAACGCTTCGGCTTGGTCGTGCGTCACGACGATGACGGTGATGGCGAGGTCTGCGAGCAGCCGGCGAACCTCGGTGCGCACGCTGTCGCGCATCGTCGCGTCGAGGTTGGAGAACGGCTCATCGAGCAGCAGCACGTCTGGCCGTGGGGCGAGCGCCCGAGCCAGCGCCACTCGCTGCTGCTGTCCGCCCGACAGGGTGGCGGGCATCCGCTTGGCCATTCCGCCGAGTCCGACCATGTCGAGCGCGCTCTTGACTGCTTCCTTCACGGTCGAGCGGGCGCGCTGCGCGCGTCCCAACCCGTAGGCGACGTTGCGTCCGACGTTCAGGTGACTGAACAGCGCCCAGTCTTGAAACACCATGCCGACCCGCCGCTGCTCGGGTGGAACGAACAGACCTCGTGCGGCGACCGCTCGGTCGCCGATGGTGATGCGCCCCGACGTGGGCCGTTCGAGCCCGGCCAGCAGTCGCAGCAGCGTCGTCTTGCCGCAGCCGCTCGGCCCCAAGATGGCCACCGACTCACCCGACGCGACCTCGAACGACAAGCCCGCCAGCGTGGGCTCGGCGCCGTAGCCGAACGTCAGGTCTCGAACGTCGATGTGCACGGCTGTGGCTGCTCCTAGCGTCGGTTACTGCGCTTGTCACAACATCTTAGGCATGGTTAACAACCAATCAAAACCACAGTTACCTCAAACGGCCCGCACGTCGCGTCCTGTTTGGGGCTAGAACGACCCAATGCCGATTGACCCTCAACGTGAAGCGTGGAAGCCAACCATGAGCTGGGAGCACGCGCTCGATGAGATCGCCTACATCCGTGGCCTCGCAGCCGAGATGGGCGGCCCCGAGCGAGCTAAGCGAGTGCGTGACATCACGTCATCGTCTCCTCAACGGCACCGCCGCCGGGACCGCGTGACCAGTCGAGGCGCGAGGGGTTGACAACACACTCACGATGTGATAAGTATTTCATCACACACCAATATGGAGGTGTTGTCATGAGACAGAACCGGTCTTGGTTCGCTCGGTCGCGCAGGTTCACGGCAGGTGGGCTTGCGGCGTTGCTGCTAGCGGCGCTGACCCTGCCCGCCGCCTCGCCCACCGAGGCGCAAGTCTGGAGTTCTTGCGAATACTTGGCTTACCGATCTCCGACGTACGCCGCTACGTACGACGTCGGGTGGTGCGACGAGATTGGCGTGAGCGCTAGGTTTTTCGACCCGATGGTCGGTGGCTTCGTGTGGACTGGAATGCGACGCAGTACGAGCGACGAGGTTCGCATCTACGCCTGGAACATCGTGAACAGCAGACACGCTGGCTATCGCTGGAGCTAGGCAACCGACGCTAAGGACTGAGGCACGATGAGGCGTAGCGTCGCGGGCGGAGCGATCTTGGCTGCTGCGCTGTTCGCTGCGGCGTGCGGGTCGCCCGCAGAGCAGGGTGAGTTCTCTGGGCCAGCTGCCGTCTCCGCAGACAGCGTCAGCGTGCCGCCCGCGTCGTCCGCGCCGACTGCTTCGACAGCCCAGCCAACCATTGGGGGAGCCGCTCTCGGTGGCCTGCCTTCGGTCTCGGAGTGCGACGCGGACGGCAACTGCGAGCAAGTTGCGGTTGAAACCGACGTGCCGGACGACGTGTGGGCCGCGGCGATGGCACAGCAGCAGGCGTACCTCGAAGACGAGGTGCTGACGGAGGGCGAGTACGAGGCTGCGTTCACCGCCTTCGTGAACTGCGCCAACGAAGGTGGCGGCACGGTCGAGCGTCGCGGCGTTGATCCGGTTTCAGGGCTGATCAGCTACGTCATCTACGACGAGGGCTACGAGGTCGCGGATCAGTGCTACTGGATGCACTTTGACCTGGTTGATGGTTGGTTCCAACGGACGAATCCGGCTGTGCGAGAACGTGATGCCCGTACTGCGCGTGACAACTGGACGAACTCGGTGGTGCCGTGCTTGGAGCGCTTCGGTGTAGACGTGCCTGACCACCTCGACGGCAACGATGACAGCGGCGAACTTGGCCCGTTCTATCGCCGCTACGTCGAACTCCTGCAGGCAGGCAGCTGCGAGTAGGCGAGACTGGCGCGATGAACCTCACCGAGACCGACCGTCAGGCGTTCGCCGAGGCGCTGCTCCAGGCCGAGCGCACCCGCAACTTCATCGAGCCGCTGTCGTCGACGCACCCGGCCGCAGACATCGAAGACGCCTACGACATCGCGCGGCGCGTCACCGCGCTGAAGGTCGCCGCCGGCAGGCGAGTGGTCGGCCAGAAGGTCGGGCTCACCTCCAAGGCGATGCGCTCGACGTTCGAGGCGACCGAGCCCGACTTCGGCACGCTGTTCGACGACTGGTTCGTCGACGAAGGCAGCCGCATCGCTGCGGAGCGCCTCAACTTGCCGATGGTCGAAATCGAGCTGGCGTTCGTGATGGCGGCGCCGCTGCGCGGCGCGGTCACCGCCGTCGACGTGATCCGTGCGACCGACTTCGTCGTGCCGGCTATCGAGATCGTCGACCGCCGCTTCACCCGGCGCGGCGACAACGGCCTCATCGACAGCGTCGCCGACGCGGCGTCGTGCGGGCTGGTGGTCATCGGCGCGAACCCGGTGCGGCTGGTTGACATCGACGTGCGCCTCGTAGGCGGCTCGATGTACCTGAACGGCGAGCTGGAAGAAAGCGGCGTCGCCGCAGCCGTGATGGGCAACCCGGTCAACTCGGTGGCGTGGCTGGTGCGCAAGCTCGCGGAGTTCGGCGTCGGCCTAGAAGAGGGTCACTGCGTGCTGTCTGGCTCGTTCGTGCGAGCCCGCTCGATCGGCGCGGGCGACACGGTCGTCGCCGATTTCGGCGAGCTAGGTCAGATCAGCTTCGGCGTCACCGAGCCCGTCGCCGCTTAGCTGGCCGTCGCCGACCCAAGCTAGGAAGTCGCACGAAATCAGCACCGGCCCGTCGGCGGGCGGCACCTTGAGGTTGTGCCGGGCAGGACGGCTCGCTTCGTCGGGAAAGTGCGCAACCCACGGCTCGTTCAGCGCCTTGCGCGAAGCCACCGGGTCGGCGACGTAGAACGTCATTTTCGCGACGTCGTCAAACGTCGCGCCGGCCGCGGCGAGCATCTGGCCGACGTGAATGAACAGGTTGTCGATCTGCGCGTCTAGCTCAGCCGGACAGTTTCGCGTGCCAGGGTCGTACGGCGAGATGATGCTCGAGGCCAGCAGCGGCCCGACGCGTGAAGCCGCCGGTATCGGGTTGACGTGAGCGAAGCTGTCGATCTCGACCGATTGGCGCGCCCGCCCAGTTCCCGACGAACCGGTGCGCTCGCTCACGACTCGCCGCCTTGTGTGCGCCGCGCCTGCCACGCCTCGAACTCGCCGCGCCGCTCGTCGCTGAGCGGAAAGTACCCCTCCGGCGACGCGCCTGCTCGCACCATCTCCAGCGCGAACTCTTCGCGGGTTTCCATGTCGACCGACGCTCGCGCGATCTCATCGGCCAGCGCAGCGGGAATGGCGACCGCCCCCTCGCCGTCACCGACGATCACGTCGCCAGGAAGCACGGTGACTCCTGCGCAGGCGACGGGCACCTGATGGTCGAGCGGCGTGTGTAAGCGCCCGAGCGTCGCCGCGTGCGACGAACGTCGGTAGACGGGTAGCCCGAGCGCGGCGATGGCGGGCGTGTCGCGCAGCGCGCCGTCGGTGACCACGCCGACGCAGCCGAGCACCTGCGCGCGGGTGGCGAATATGTCACCGATGGTGCCCGCGTCGGGTTCGTTGCGAGCTTCGATCACCAGCACCTCGCCGGGCGCCAAGGCCTCAATCGCGGCGCGCTGCGCGTTGAATCCGACCAGCTTCGCGAGGTCGGGCCGCTCGGGCACGTAGCGCAGCGTGTGCGCGATGCCGACCATCTGCTGCGTCGGGTGCAGCGGCGTGAGCTGGCTGAAGAACGCGTTGCGGTGGCCGCGTCGCTGCAGCTGGCTCGCGATCGTCGCGGTGCTCACCTGCGCGAGCGCGTCAAGCGTGTCGGTTGAAACCACCGGCGGGTCGGGTAGCGCCATCTGCGTCAGATTATTCGCGAGTAGTACCGTGAACGTGCATGACCCAAACGCAAGATGCCCAGCCAGCCGCCACCGACGCGCCGTCGGCCCCCTCGGTGCCGACCGGCGTCAACCACCTCGTGCTTCAAGTCGCCGACATCGAGGCGTCGCACCACTTCTGGTGCGACCTGTTGGGCTTTGAGCAGGTCGGCACGCTCGCGGACGGCTACGGCGCGGAGAAGTCAGAGATGCGCTTCTACAGCGGTCGCACCGCCGAAGGGCTCACGCACCACCACTTGGCGCTCATCCACAAGCCCGACGTCGGCACAACGCAGCGGCTCAAGAGCGTCGGCATGGTGGCACCCATCGCGCACATCGCCATCTCTTACGCCGACCAGCAGGCGTGGCTCGACCAGCTGCGGTTTATGGCCGCGAACGGCGTGAAGATGGGCCGCCGGCTCGACCACGGGATGACCCACAGCATGTATCTGAGCGACCCCAACGGCTACGGCGTCGAGCTGCTGTATGAGGTGCCCCGTGAGTTCTGGGAGGGCGACATCAACGCGGCGCTCAACTACGCCGACGTCTACGACGCCGCCGACGCGCTCACCGACACCGCCGACTACGTGAAGTTTGAGCCCGCCGCCAGCTAGAAGATGCTGAACCCGCCGTCGATCTTGATCACGTCGCCGGTGTGCCAGCGCGAGGCGTCGCTCATCAGGTAGACGGCGATGGCGCCGAAGTCGTCGGGCTGACCCCAGCGGCGCATCGGTATGCGGGGCATCACGTTGTCGACGAACTTGTCCCAGCCGAACAGGTCGCGCGTCATCGCGGTCTCGATCCAGCCGGGAATGATCGCGTTGGCGGTGATCTTGTAGCGAGCCATCTCAACCGACAGACCCAGCATCATCGCGATCATCGCGCCCTTGGTCGCGGCGTACGCCTGCCCGCGCGCCGCACCTTGAATGGCAGTGCCGCTCGCGGTCAGCACGAGCGTGCCGCCCTCGCCTTGGGCGACCATTTGGCGGGTCGCCGCTCGCAGCGTGAAAAACACGCCGTGGAGGTTGACGTCGATGACGTCGAACCAGTCTTCGTCTGAGTGCTCGTGAAAGCCGGCCTTGTTTTGCGTGCCGATGCCGGCGTTCGGAAAGCACGCGTCGATGCGGCCGTAGCGCTCGACGACCGCCGCCATCTGCGTCTCGACTTCGTCTTTGCGCGACACGTCGCAGGTGAGCGCGGTGGCCGTCGGGTTGATGGCCGCCAGCTCGGCTTCGGCCGCCGCGTTTTTCTCGGGGTTGGTGCCCCAGATGCAAACGTCTGCTCCCGCCGCGGCGATGGCTCGGGCGTAGCCCAGCCCGATGCCGCTGTTGCCGCCGGTGATGACGGCGACTTTGCCGGTCAGGTCGAACGCGTCGTAGCTCAAGGCGTTAGCTGCCCTTGATCTGGCGCATGAACGTGGCGTTGTCGAAGTAGTCACGCCAGAACGTGATGAGCCCGTCGTTCACTTCAAACACGCCCATCACCGGCAGCTCGACCTGCCGCCCCGAGCCGGTGTGAAACCTGTCGACCCGCTCGTTCATCACCATGTTGCCGGTCGCGGTTTGCCGCAGCACCTCGAACTCGACCGGGCCGTCGCCACTCAGCATCGGCTTCAAGAAGTCGAGCATCGCGTCGCGCCCGGTCATGTCGCCGACGGGCACGTTGTCGTAGTAGAGGTCGTCGGCGACGAAGCCACCAGCGCCCTCTAGGTCTTTCGCCTCGATCGCGGCGATGAAGCCGTCGACGACTTCGGTTGGTGTGCTGTTCGCCATTGCTTGTCCCTCCTTATGGGGTGCTTGCCTTTTGGGGTGCCCGCCTTCGGGTGCCCGTGGCGGAGCGCGCTTTCTACCACACCGACAACCGCTTCGCCATCACCGCGGGCGGCGATAGGTGTCAAAGTCAGGTCAATCAAGGTCGGGAACGGCTCGCCAGCGTGCAACGCACGCAGCAGCCGCAAGCCGACATCGGCCGAGACTTCCTCAAAGCGGTCACGGTCCAGTTCGTAGGAGTGTTTCCGTTCACGCTCTTCTCGCCGGCGTTCTTGTTCGGCCGTGAGGTCGTTGTAGCGTTTGGCCGCCAGCGAGAACCACACGCCGAGCCCGCCGAGGAGCGCGAGCAAGACGAGGTTAAGCAACTCGGCCAACATCATCGTCGCGCGTCGCTTGGTCTACGTGGGCTGCAGGTCTGCGGTGCTTAGGCGGGCACCATCTTGCCCTTGAGGTGACTGAAGCGAAGCATTTGCCCCTCCGACCGCGGCCTCTGGATCTGGAGCGCTTTGCCGTGGCTTGGCTCGGTGGGGGTTTCCTCTGACTGCTCCGACTCTGCGGTTTCGGCCTGGCCAGTTTCTTCCGGGGTCGTCATTGCGACGCTCCTGTGGTCGTGGAGGGCGAAGCCCTCTCGTTGTGTGGAGAGCCTATAGACCCGATGCGCGGCGGGGGTGGCTGGCGAGTGACGAGGAGGACGCGAGGGGAGGTTGTGAAGTGGGGGGGGGTTCCTAGAATGGCGTTGTGAGTTCGCGTGCGTGGCGCTGGTTCGTTCGTCGGGTTGGCGTTTTGGGTATCGGGGGGGGGGTCGTCGGAATAGTCGTGGCCGCGTTCGCGGCTAGCGCCGGGTCGCAGGTGTTGCCGCCTGGCACTGACAGTGATTGCGCTGGTCAGGTGCCGATTGTGGTGGGCGCTGATGAGGCGGCGCAGAGCGATCTCTATTCGTCGGCGACGTTGGCTGGGGTGTTGAACACGAGCTGCATTGTGTTGGCGGGCCCGCGCGACGGCGAGATGGATGCGGCGCAGGTGGCTCGGCTCGACGCCGCTGAGCCGGCTGGTTGGGTGGTGGGCGGTGAGGCGGCGGTGCCGTCGGCGAAGGTAGCGGGTCGGAGTTTGCGGCGGCTCAACGGCGTCGACCGCTGGCACACGGCGCGCCTGGCGGGCGCGCTTGCGGTCGACCCTGATGGCGACGTCGTCGCGTTGACGGCGGCGACGGCGCCGGTCGCGGGCGAGCCGAGCGGCACGGCGGTGATGGTTGACGGCGCGGAGGTGCGTTTGCCGCCGGGCCTCGACGCG
>CAYRJD010000036.1:0-5307 GCA_964424585.1 uncultured Acidimicrobiales bacterium
AGAGATCCCACAGGTAGTCGTGAATCTCGCTCAACGTGTAACGCCCCGGGCGAGCCGCGATGTAGACGATCTCGGTCTCATACCGCCAACACGGCACCACCCCGTACCACAACAACGGCGACTTCACCTCCCACCGATGCACGCGAGCCTGATCGATAGCACTGAAGCACCCCGGCACTCTTGTCTTGGGCGGAACGTTGTAAGTGAACGAACATCTGCGAGCAACCCAGCCCTCGCGAATGGGAACCATCCGCGGCCCCCACGTAGCCGCGCTGTCAGGATGCGCGTGCAGATGACAGGCGAGTCTCATGTCATAGGGCAACACATCCAGGTCCGCTAGTTGCAACCTCAACACGTAGACGCCGCGGGTACTGCTCGGCTTGACGAGGTCAGCCTCACGCAGACGCGCCAAGGCGAGTTCGGCCGACGGCACGCCAAGCTCGCTGAGCCACTGCGTTGAAACGATCACCGCGCCGACGTCAATCAGCCAGGCAGCCAGCTGCTCTGGGTGGCTCGCCGGGTGCCGCGGCATCGTGCGCCGCGCCGCTACTAGGTCGACGGCAGGCTCGGGCTTCTCGTCAAGAAAAACCGACGGGTAGTGCTTCCACGGCGACGGCACGTCGCTGGGTGTCGCGTACGGCTCGGCGGCGGCCAGCTTCGTCGTTGACTGCATGTGGGAAAGTGTAACGAAACTACGGCGAGACAAACACGATGTGTTGCGGCCGTGTGTCGACGCTGGCTCGGCCTAGGGCGGGCTGGGCTGGGTGGCCTGGGCCGGTCGGTGCCTAAGCCTCCGGGTCGACCAGCGAAGTGAAGGCGACGGGGGCGAGGACGAAGCCGCCGGACGGCGCGTCGGGTGGGTCGGCAGAGCCGGCAGAGCGGGCGGCGGGTTCGGTGCGGACGAAGCCGACGGTGAGCGGAGCGCTGACGTCGTCGCCGAGCGGGTCTTCTTCGGCAGACGCGACGCCGTGGTTGGCGACCTGGTCGCGCAGCGCAGGGTGAATGCTGTCGTAGGAAGCCGCGCTCAGCACGGTCGCGATGGGCCCGCTCCTGCCCGACGCACCGCCAGAAGGGCCCGCCGCTCGCCGCTGGGCTGCAGTGTCGCCGCCGAGCAGCGACATCGCGTCCGCGCCGAAGATGAGATCACCGCTGTCAACCTCGGCATTCGCGTAGAAGCGCATCACCGAGCGACGGCCGCCTGCTCGCGAGTCGATGCGCTCGACCAGCTCTTGGCCGCGATAGCAGCCCTTGGTGAAGCTCACCGCCAAGTCCAACAGGCCCGTCTCGTTCGGCACAGCACCAGCGGTCAGCTCGCTGCCCATCTCCGGCAAGCCGACAAAGCAGCGCAGGTAGGCAAACGAGGCGGCATCTAAGTCGCGCACGGGCACCAAAGCCCCCTCGTCGGGCCCCTCCGCGATGGCGACCGTGAGCTTCGCTTCGGCGCGGTCGGTCAGCTCGAGCACGTCGACGGCGTTGTTGCCCGGCGCTCCCGCCGAAGGCGTGTCGCCGTACCAGAAGCACTGCGCGCCGCTCAGCGCGCCCGGCGCGTTCGCGTCGATCGTCATCGGCGCCGAAGACGGCTGCGACTCATCACTCGCGTCGGCGAACATGATGCGCAGCGCGCTCATCGAGCCGGTGTGCAGCGTGAAGTCGACGTCGGTGCGCAGCTTGAACCGGTCGAGCGAGGCGACCAACGCCTCGCCAACGCCGACCGGCACGTCGAGCCAGAACTCATCGTCGCCAACTCGAGTCAGGCGGAACAACGCCTCAAGCAAACCCTTCGGCTCCAAGATCATCGACAGGCGCGACGCGCCCACCGGAATCGCCTCGACGTCTTGAGTGACCTGGCCGTGCAGGTAGCTGACGACCTCCGGGCCCTCGGCCACCACCACGTCTCGGCGGCAGCGGTGCACCCACGCGGTGACGTAATCGACCTCGATCACGGCTGAGCCGCCCACGTCTCGCCATCTAGCTGCTCGACCGCGTTGCGCACCAGCGCCATGCCCACGCCCTCCTCCAGCGACATGATCGACTCGGGGTGAAACTGCACCGCCGCGACCGGCAGCGTGGTGTGCTCTACCGCCATCACGACACCGTCATCGGTTGTCGCCGTCACGCGCAGCTCGGCAGGCAAGTCTGCGGGCACGGCAAACAGCGAGTGGTAACGCCCGGCCTTGAACCGCGCCGGCAAGCCAGCAGCCAGTCGACCGCCAGCGACGACGACCTCGGACGGCTTGCCGTGCACCGGCGCGTCGAGCTGCCCCAGCGTGCCGCCGAAGTGCTCGACGATGCCCTGCAGCCCCAAACACACGCCAAACACTGCCACGCCTGCAGCGAGGCTCGCGGCAATTGTCGCGCTCACCGCGAAGTCGCTCGGTCGTCCAGGCCCGGGCGACAGCACCACCAAGTCGTAGCCACCGTGCGCGATCTCGCTCAAATCAAAGCCCGCCCGGCGGGTGACGACGCTCGCGCCGGTCTGACGCAAGTAGCTCGCGAGGGTGTGCACGAACGAGTCTTGATGGTCAACCAGCAGCACCGACCGGTCGAGCAGCGAGTGCGGCTCGGTCGACGGCGCAGCCTCGGCTGGCCGCCGCACCGCGTCCAAAAACGCGGAGGCCTTCAGCTCGGTCTCACGCTCTTCGGCGTCCGGGTCTGACTCCCACAGCAGCGTCGCGCCGACCCGCACCTGCGCCATGCCGTCTACCAGGCGGATGGTGCGCAGCGTGAGACCCGTGTTGAGGCTGCCGTCGAAGCCGACCTTGCCGACCGCTCCGCCGTACCACGCCCGCGGGCTGCGCTCGGTCGCCTCGATGAACGCCATTGCCGCTGCCTTCGGCGCGCCGGTGACCGTCACCGCCCACGTGTGCGTCAAGAACGCGTCGAGCGCGTCGAAGTGCCCCAGCAGCGTGCCGTCGACGTGATCGACCGTGTGAATGAGCCGCGAGTACATCTCGATCTGCCGCCGCCCGATCACCTTCACCGAACCGGGCACGCAGATGCGGCTCTTGTCGTTGCGGTCGACGTCGGTGCACATCGTCAGCTCGGACTCGTCTTTCTCAGAGTTCAACAGCGCGAGAATCTGCGACGCATCTTCGTGCGGGTCCGTGCCCCGAGCGACGGTGCCGGAAATCGGCGCGGTCTCGACTCGCGACCCGTTCACCCGCACGTACATCTCCGGCGACGCACCCACCAGCCACTCGCTCGCGCCCAAGCTGATGAGAAACCCGTACGGCGACGGGTTGCGCTCCTTGAGCACGCCGAACAGCTCAGACGGCTGCTGGCTGGTCGGTTCGACGAACAGCTGGCTCGTCACCACCTCGAACAGATCGCCGACCGCGAAACGCTCGCGGGCTCGCTCGACCCCAGCGGCATACGCGCCGGGCGGCTGATCTCGGCTGGCGGCAAGATCGCTCGCTGGGTCAAAACGCACCGGCGGCGTGACGCGCGCCAGATCGTCGGTGCGGGCGCCGTCGACGGCGAACTCGTAGCTCAGCCGAGACGCTTCGTTGGCCTGATGGTCGACCACCAGCAGCTCATCGGGCAAGAACAGCACGAGGTCGCGGCCGTCGGCTGGGCGGTCGAGCCGCAGCGGAATCGGCTCGAACTGAAACGCCAGGTCGTAGCCGAACGCGCCGTAGAGACCGAGGTGCTCATCGTCGCAGCCGAACAGCTCGACGATCGCTCGCACCGCCGAAAACACGCTGGGCTGACGGCTGCGCTCTTCTTCGGCGAAGCGGGCTACGCCCGGCGCAGGCTCGGCGATGTGGCAGTCGAGCCGAGTGGGCGCGCGCTCCAAAGACGCCGCCACGCCGTCTGCCAGCAGACCTTTCAGCTGGCGCTGCACCGCGCCCAGCAGCACCTCGCCGCGCTCGTTCAACGCCTCGACCCACAGGTGCCGGCCGTTGCACGCCACCACGAGCGGCGGGTGCGCGAACCCCAAGTCCCAGCGGGTGTAGCGACCGGGGTACTCATAGCTCGACGACAGCAGAACGCCGACCGAAGTGTCGAGGCTGTGCACCAGCTTCGCCACCTCGGCGACGCCGTCGACGCTGCGACGGGTGAGCGTGACGTCGATGCCGCCGGCGGTCCTGAAGCGCTGAGGCTCGACGCTGTCGGTTGACCTAGTCACTTGAACGGGACGAAGCTAGAGGTAGAGGCCGGTGTTGCCCGGCTCGATGCGCGAAGCCGCGATGGCGTGAACGTCGCGCTCGCGCAGGATCAAAAAGTCTTCGCCGTGCACCTCGACCTCGTGGCGGTCTTCCGGGCTGAACAGCACGTGGTCGCCCTCTTCAGCGCTGCGAACGTTCGGCCCGGCGCCAAGCACCTCGGCCCACACGAGCCGCTTGTTCTGTTGAACCGTGGCCGGTATCAAGATGCCGCCAGCACTGCGGCGCTCTGACTCTTCGTGTGGCATGCGTACCAAGATGCGGTCGTGAAGCATCTTGATCGGCCGTATCTCGGCGTCGGTGCCTTGGCCGTTCACGCTGGGCTTGACGCTGGGTGTCACTGGCTAGACGGTACCGCCGCCGCTAGCTCGTTGAAGGCTAGGTTCGTGTGGCGATGGTTGATGTGAACGCCGTAGAAGTCGTTGCGGCCGATGGGGTGGAGCTTGAGGCGGAGGTGGCGCAGGCTGACGAAGCGCGGGTTGCCCGAGCACCGGTGGTGGCGGTGCTGTCGCATCCGCATCCGCTCTACGGGGGCGACATGCGCACGCCGCTGATTGAGACGCTGTTTCGGGCGCTGCCGCAGACGGGCATATCCGCGCTGCGATACAACTTTCGAGGTGCGGGCCGGTCGGGCGGTGAGCACGACGGCGGGAACGCTGAGCGGCTAGACGCCGCGGCGGCCTTTGGCGCAGCGTTGGCAGGTGAGCCGGAAGCGAGCGCAGAGGAGTTTGACTGTGAGGGTCGCAGCAGATGCAAGGTCGTCAGCGTCGGCTGGTCGTTCGGCGCGGACGTGTCGCTCGCAGCCGCCCACGACGCGTTGGCTGGGTGGGTAGCCATCGCGGCGCCGCTCGCCATCGTCGCGCCAGACGAGATGACGGCACCCCAAGACGAGCGGCCCAAGTTGCTGCTCGTGCCCGAGCACGACCAATACCGCTCACCCGCCGACGCAGCCGAACTCACCGCTGGTTGGCCAAACACGCGGCTCCAAATCATCCGCGGCGCCGACCACTTCTTGTTCGGCTACGAGCAACAGGTCGCCGAACTGGTGACGGCGTTCATCGCCGAGCTATAGGCGGGCGGCTCGTCTCGCAACACGTGCAGGAGGCGGGCGGGTTACGGCCACGCCGGCTCGTTCGGCTAC
>CAYRJD010000037.1:0-4116 GCA_964424585.1 uncultured Acidimicrobiales bacterium
CCAGCGGTTTACCGGTGGGAGCTAACTGTTACCTACCGGCCTTCAGCTGAAGGCGTCTCTCAACAGCCGTTGAGGCTCGCTGGCGGCGTGGCTCACATCCGCAGCTTGAACGAGTTCGGCAACCGTGGCTGACGCAACCGACGCGACCGCGTACGACCAACACGTGACGACCGGCTACCGGGCACCGAAGGGGCGGCGGCTCGACTGGCCGCGCGTCGTCGCCGCGCTGGGCATCGTCGCCGTGGTCGCAATGGCTCTGTGGATGTTCGGGCGCTCGGCCCAAGCACCGCTCACCACGGGCGTGGTCGCCACGACCGACACCTGGCTGGAGGGCCAGCCGTTCGGCGCGTTTGAGATCGTCGAGGTGCCGGCCGAGATGGGAGAGCGGTTCGTAGCGCCGAACGACCTCGAGGGCATGGTGGCTGCCACGCGAGTGCCCGCTGGCTCGCTGCTGGCACCGCAGATGCTCCGCGCGCCAGCCGAGCAGTCGACCGCCGAGACGCAGTTTCGAGTGACGGTCGACAGCCACCTGTGGCCCGATCCGGGACCAGCAGCCGGGGCGGTTGCCGTGTTCGCGCTCGAACCGGGCGGCTGCGCGGTGCACCTGGCTGAGCTGGCTGACGGCCAGCGAGACGCGGTGACGCTAGAGCTGGGCACGCAGCAGGCACTGGAGATCGTCGGGCTGGCAGCGAGCACGACTCTTTTGGTGTGGGAGTCGCCGCAAGCCGGGTGGCCCGGCTGCGACGGCAACCACCTGGGCGGCTGAACGATGCTGGTCGTGCGAACGTCAGGCACCCTCAACCCGACCGACGCGTCGTGGTGCGTCGATGAGCTGGTGGCTGGCATTCAGCACGAGGTCGGCGCGTTGGTCGTGGTAGGGGCGCTGACCGACCTCTCGACGAACGGCGCGCCCGACGACCAGGTGTCGCCCGAGCAGCTGCCCGTCGTGCTGGTCGAGCTACCCGACACAGCCGACGACCAGCGAGCAGCCAACCTCGCAGCAGCCGAAGCGGTGGTGCTGATGGTCGGGCCCGACGAGCTCGACGACGCGAGCACCGAGCGGGTTGTGGCGGCTGTGGTCGTCAGCTCGGCCGAAGGTGCGCCCGTCGGTTGGCGGCGCTGGTGGCTGCCGTCGAACCAGAGCAAGGCGGGCGACGTCGCCACGTGGACAGTCGACCTGCGACAGCGAAAGAACACCGCGTGGCTGCTGCGGCGCTTGGGTCGTCAGCTCGCCGAGGCGGCGTGCGCGGCGCAGCGTCTCGACTCCGACGGCAAAGACGTGCGAAGACGTTCGGCCTCGGAGGTAGCGGTCGCGCGTCTAGAGCAGCTGCTGGGCGAGCCCGACGTGGAGGAGTTTCAGATCAGAGGCGGCGAGAAGATGGAGGTGCGCCTCGCGGGCGGGCGGTACGAAACCCGCCCGTCGCCGTTCGAGAGCGACAACGACCTCATCGAGGCCGTGCGGTTTCTGGCTGCTTACTCGGGCGACCGCTCGCAACGCTTCGACGAACTCGACCCTCGGCTCGACGTGCGGGTCGGCGAGAGCTGGCGACTTCACGCCGAGGCGTTCGTGACCAGCCCGCCCAACGTGGTGCTGCGTTCGAACATGGCCGGACGAATGCGCATCGCCGACCTCGGCGTCGCGAGCCCCGAGCTTGCCGCGCTGCTGACCGAAGCCATCGCAGGCGAGGCGCGAGCGAACGTGGTCGTGGCTGCGTCGATGGGCGGCGGCAAGACGACGCTCTGTCAGGCGCTGCTCGCGGCGGTGCCCGACCACGAACGCATCGACACCATCGAAGACACGCCCGAGCTGCGGCTCAGCGACTACGGCATTCACCCGAACGCGTACGAGCGGCTCACCCGCGACCCCAACCAAGACGGTCACGGGCGTCACTCGATGGCCGATCACATTCGCGACGCCAAACGATCGAACGCGCAGAAGCTGGTGGTCGGCGAAATCAGGGGCGAAGGCTGCGACGCGCTGCTCGACGCGATGTCATCCGGCATCAGCGGCTGTCTAGTCACGCTGCACTCGATGCCCGGCAAGGGCGTGCTCGAAAAGCTCGTCGCCTACGCCTGCGCCGAGGGCGCGGAATCTGACTACGCCCGACGCCAGATCGCCACCGCCGTCGACCTGTGCGTGTGGATGGGCACCAACGACGCGGGGCAGCGAGTGGTCGCCGACGTCACCCAGCTCACCGGCATCTGTGAGACCACCGGCGTCATCAGCACCCGGTGCCTCTGGGCGCTTCACCCGGGCGAGCGTTGGGCTCGACCGGTGGGCGTGCCGCAAGGTCGAGTGGCCGATACGTACCGCTCGGCCGGCATCGGCCGGAACGACCGCCAGCAGGGGTCGCTGCCGCTCGACTGGCCCCGCATCGAAGACCAAGTGAGCGGCGCGACCGGCGAAAGCGCGTTCGGATGATCGGCTGGCGAACGGCGCTGCTGGCGGGGCTCGCGGCTGGAGTTGCGTGCGGCGCTACGACGACCTCGACGCTCGGCGTCGCGGCCGGCCTCATCGCTGGCGCGACGGCCGGGTGCCTGGCCGTCGGGCCGGCGAGCCGCCGAAACCAAGAACGCACCGACGCCCTCGCTCGCTTCGCCGCGATCTTGGCAAACCAGGCGTCGGTCGCCCCGACCGTGACCGCCGCGCTCGAACGAGCCGCGCCGCTCGTCGGAGGTGCGGTCGGCCGTTACGCGCACGAGCTGGTAGATGAGTGCCGCTCGCTCGGCATCGACGTCGCCGCGCATCGGTTCGCCAGCGTCGCGCAAACCCCTGCCGCCTACTGGCTCGCCGATGTGCTCGCGATAGCGGCTCGATCGGGTGCCGGTTGGGTGAAGATCATGCGGGTGCTCGAAGCCGAAGCTGCGGCGGTGGCTGCGACCGCCCGGCACTTTCACCGTCGGGTTGCCGCGACGATGACGTCGCTGGTGGCGGCCATCTTGATGGGCGTCGCAATCGTTGTCGGCACCTCGATGCTCAACCCGACGACGTGGGCTTGGCTCACCTCGTCGCAAGGCGGAGCGGTGGCGCTCATCTGCGCGCTGGCGGTCGCCCTGTTCACAGCACGACTGCTGTTGGGCTGCGCGGAGCTGCTGCGGTGAACCTCCCGTCGTTCGAGCTGCCTCCGCTCGCAGCGCTCGCGCTGGCTGCTGCAGGCGTGGTTGCCGCGCTGCGAGTGCTGCTCGCGACTCGCCGGGCCAGCACAGCCGATGCTCTGGTCGCGGTGGGTTGGGGCCCTCGGCGCATTCAGCTGCTGTCGGCGGCGATGTCGTTCGCGGCGAGCGTCGCGGTGCTGTGGTGGCAGTTGCCGGCAGACGTGGATCTACGAGAGGTGCCAGCGCACGCTGCCGCGACCCAGAGCGCGCCCGCGCAGCTTGCGCCGGCCCTCGCCTGGGCGTTGGTGGTGCTGCTGGTGATGCCCGCGCTCATCGAGCGAACGCTGCGCGCGATGGCGGTGGCCCGCTACGAGCGTCGCCGCGACGACGCGCTGCTGGGCTGGCTGCGACGCATTCGGCTGTTCGTCGCGGCTGGACGGCCGATCTCCGCGGCGGTGCTCGACGCCGCCGAGCGCACGACCGAGCCGGCGTTCCGTCCGACCGCTGGCACCGTCAACCACGCGGTGACCTCAGGGCGCGACCCGCTCTCGGCGGTCGCGCAGCGCCTCGGCGGCACGAGCGCGGCGACCTTGCTCGGTTCGGTCGAAGCCGCCGAACGATCGGGTGCCGGAGCGTCTGACCTGCTCGACGGCGTGCTCGCCCGAGTGGTCGGCGCGATGGTCGACGCGCGACGCGAGCGCATCGACTCGCTCGCCTCGTTGCTCGGCATCGCGGCGTCAGCGAGCGCGGTGCTGGCGGGCGCGGTGGTCGTGATCGCGGTGGTCGTGACGCTGCCGTCGACGTGAACGAAGGCCGCCGAGAAAAACCCACTTGTAAACGTTCGCGATTTCTGTTTCAACTAGGGATGTCCAACTAACAGCCACACCAACAAGGAGGTAATGGCATGGACGCAGCAATAACCAAACTCCTCTTCATAGGGGCATCGATAGCGGTAGCCGCGGCGGTCGTCGCGATCATGTGGACGGCGATCAGCTCGAACTCGCCGGACACTGACGGCAA
>CAYRJD010000038.1:0-9623 GCA_964424585.1 uncultured Acidimicrobiales bacterium
AGCCGGCGATTGATGAGCGCCGCGTGGTCTTCGGGGTTGTTGACCCGCGTCGCGATGGGCGGCAGCCCGAGCGACCGGACGGTCGCCGTCGGGTCGGCGGGTACTCGCACAGATGCCCTCGCGGGGTCAAGCGAGCCCTCTGGGGTGCGGGCTGTCGTGCTGGCACCCTGGCCGACACCCTTGCCGAACCAGAACTGCTCTTCGGCGGCCGGGTCTGGCGCGTCAGACAGACGCCGCGTGCGCGAACTCGACTTGGCTCGACGGCGCTGCTGGTTGCTCACTGCGCCAGCTCCGCGACGTCGATCACACCCTCGTCGGTCACGCCCGCTTCGGTCACCAGCAGGCTCTCGTCGATGCCGAGCGCAGCTCGCAGCTGCTCTGCGGTGAGGTCGCCCAGCGAACTCGACTTGGGCAGCGCCATGTCCGCGATCATGCGCTTGCCCGCGACCACCTCTTCGACGCGCTCGTCGACGGTGCCGGTGCACACCAGGCGGTGACACACGACCGTCTTCGTCTGACCGATGCGCCAGGCGCGGTCGCGCGCTTGATCTTCGACCGCCGGGTTCCACCACCGGTCATACAGCACGACGTGGCTCGCGGCGGTGAGGTTGAGGCCCGTGCCGCCTGCCTTGAGCGACAAGACGAGCGCGCCCGCGCCCTTGGTGTCTGAGAAGCGCTCGACCATTTCGTCTCGCACGCCGCGCGACAAGCCGCCGTGGTAGCAGTCGATACCCAAGCCGTACCGCTCGGTGAGGTAGTCGGCGAGCCGCTCGCCCCACGTAGCGAAGTGGGTGAAGATGAGCACTCGCTCTTGCGCGGCGAACACGACCTCGAGCAGCTCATTCAGGCGAGCCAGCTTGCCGCTGCGTCCGTCCATCTCGACGTTGGGATCGTCGGGTCGGAAGTTGAGCGGGTGGTTGCAGATTTGCTTGAGCGCCGTGATCGCCGCCAGCACCGCGCCCTTGCGCTTCGTCGTGTTCTGCTCGCTCGGCGCCATCTCGGCGACCAGCTCTTCTTGGACGGCCGCATAGAGCGCGATCTGCTCGGGCGTCATCGCGCACTGAGCGACCTCGTCGATGCGGTCGGGCAGCTCGGCGGCGATGGCCGGCTCGGCCTTGGTGCGGCGGAACACCAGCACGCCGTTGAGCTTGGTGAGCGCCTTGTCGGCCGCAGCCGTGGCGTCGCCCTCTTCGGCGAGCTGCGCCACGAACGGCGCGCGCTCGCCGACCAGCCCGGGGTTGGTGAAATCCATGATCGCCCACAGGTCGCGCAGTCCGTTCTCGATCGGCGTGCCGGTGAGCGCGACCTTTGTGCGCGCCTCGAGCTTGCGCAGCGTCTTGGCGGTGTGGCTGTTGTGGTTTTTGATGACCTGCGCCTCGTCGACTACGACGCGCTCCCAGGTGAGCTTGCGCAGCGCTTCGATGTCGCGCACCGCGGTGCCGTAGGTGGTGATGACCAGGTTCGCTCGCTCGACGTCGCGCGCCAGTTGCGCTCGCGACGCGCGGGAAGCGCCGTGGTGCACCAGCACGTTCAGCGCTGGGGTGAAGCGGGCGGCTTCGGCGGCCCAGTTGCCGACGACCGCCGGCGGCGCAATCACCAGCGTCGGCGCGGTTTCGGTGGCCTTGCCGACCATCGCCAGCATGATCGGCGTCTTGCCGAGACCCATGTCGAGCGCGAGGCAGCCGCCGAGGCTGGCCTCGTCTAAGAAGTCGAGCCACGCCAGCGCTTCGGCTTGGTAGGTGCGCAGGCTGCCGAAAAAGCCGGCCGGGGTTGACGACACTTCAGCGCCGACGTTCTCTGACGCACGCAGCAGGTCGACGGCCCAACCGGAACCAGCGATCGACACTCCTCCTTCGAGCGCGGCGCCTTCCAGCCCGAGCGTCTGGCGCAGTATCTGCGCGCCGGTCATCTGCGTCTGGTCGGCTCGCTTAGCGAGCGCCGCGCGGGCTTCGTTGACGTCGGCGTGGTCGACGGCGACCCACCTTCCTCGCGACCGAACGAGCGGGCGTGCCTGCGCGGCGAGCTGGTTCAGCTCTTCCATCGTCAGCTCGACGTCGCCGAACATCGCCGTCCACGACACGGCCGTGAGCTGGTTGACGCCTAGCTTCGACTCGTCTGCTGGAACAGCCGCCGTGAGGCGCAGCGCGGGCGGCGGACGGTCGCGCTGCATCGCTGGCGTGTCGACGTCGAACCCGGCCGCCGCGAGCGCGGGTCCGGTGTGCGCCATCAGCTCCCACGCTTCGGGCGTGGTCAGCATCACCTCGCCGCGACGGCGGCCTCCGGGTCGCATCAACGCCGGGAGCACTCGCTCAAGCCGGGTGAGTTGCGCCTTGACGTCGGCTCGACGCGCGCTGGTGCCAGACACGAGCGCGACCTCGACTGGCTCGGTCTCTTGCGGCGACACCGAGAGCACTTCGAGCTGCCAGGCGCCGGCGTCGTCTGGGTCGCTCAGCTTGACGGTGAGCGGGTGGCGCAGCGGCGACAGCACCGGCTTCGCCCACGTCTCGATGCGGCGCACCACCTCGATGCCTCGGCCGGACGAGCCGGTGAACGTCGCCCCGTCGAGTCGCGACAAGAACGCTTCGCCCAGCTCGGCGCCCGTGCGCGCGTCGGGTGCGGTGTCGGGCCAGCCCAGCCGTGCCGCGACGTCGGCGACCAGCGCGTTCACCACGCAGGTGAGCACCGAGTCGACGACCGCGGCCGGGTCGGCGGGCGCGAGCGACGCCTCTGCTGGCTTGTTGGCGCGTCCGCCCTTGCGGCTGGCGCCTTGCTGACTGCCCTTGGCGCCAGCGGGCTTGCCGTTGGCGGTCTTGCTTGCGGCGCCGTTCTTGGTGCCGTTCGTGATGCCGTTGGATGTGCCGTTAGTGGTAACGGCGACGGCGCCGGGAAGCGTGTCGGCGAGGTGCGTCAGCGCTGCCGCGTCGACCGAAGCTGGCTGCCACGCGACCGCGAACTCGGCGGTGTCGGCTTGTCCCTTCTTCTTGCGCCGGCGGGTGCGCCGCAGCAGCGGCACGAAGCGTCCTTGCGCGACCACGCCGAGCGCGGTCATCGCCGCTAGTCGGAGCCAGGCGGCGCTCTGGCCGATCAGCGGGTCGTTCCGCTCGTCAACGTTGTGGTCGGCGAAGCCGTTGCGGGAGGCGTCGCTCGCCGCGTTGGGGTCGAGGTTTGCCGGGTCGACGTCTTTGGCGCGTTCGAGCTCGTCGATGGCGCTGACGGCCGCCGCGACGTCGACGGTCGGACCGCTGGCGACAGGCGCGTCGAGCGCCACCAGCCAGCCCAGCACGTCGCTGATGTCGGCCGCGACGGCATCTGCCTTCTGGCCGTTCGGCAGCGAGACCGGCGGGTGCGGCAACCAGGGGTCTTCTGGCGAGCCCGCGGCGATGAGGTGCTCGAGCACCGCGTCTAGCGGCGCGGGTTCGCCCCGTGCGCCCGCGACCCACGCCACCACGTTGGGCGCCTCCCACGAGAGCTGCAGCGCGGCGGGCTCGGGCGGCACCGCGCTCTTCGCAGCCCCGGCCGGTGTCTCGCTGGCTTGGCCCGTGCGGCGGCTGGCGTCGCCGTTGGTCGCTGGCGGCGTCGGGCGAATCAGCTCGGGGTCGGCTCCGACGAACGAGCGGTAGGTCGCGCGCAGCGCGTCGAGGTCGGCGCGTATGTCGGCTTGGGCTTGGCGACGCTCAGAGCCTCGCAGCCGGCGCGTGGCGGCGAGGTCGCCTTCACGCTCGTCGAGCAGATCCAAGATCACCGTCTCGCTGCGAGCTCGCACCGCGCTGAGCTGGCCGAGTTCGTGTTTGTCGACGCGCCTGTCGGCGACCGCCCACACGAGCGCGGCTATGTCTTCCCGCTTCGTGGGCGCGGCGGTGTCGGTGCGGGTCGCGCCGTTCGGCGCGCGATGTTCAGGCAAGGCTCTGGGGTGTGTTGGGTTCCGGAAGTGAGCTATATGGGGAATCGCCGGCGCTGCTCGGGCTGCTCGTTGCGGGCTGCCAGCTGAGGACTGCCAGTTGAGCCACTTCGGTAATGGCGGCCCCGAGTGCGCCTGGTGCTAAGCGTAGCCGTAGCGTTGCAGCGTTATGCGGTGGTCTCGTGTGTTCATTCCGACGACGAAGGAAGCTCCGGCTGACGCGACGGCGGCCAGCCATCAGCTCCTGGTGCGAGCGGGCTACATCCGCCAGCTTCACGCTGGGCACTACACGCTGCTGCCGCTGGGGTTTCGGGTGCACGAGCGGGTGGCGCGCATCGTGCGCGAAGAGATGGACGCCATCGGCGCGCAGGAGTTTCACCTGCCGGCGATGCACCCGGCCGAGCTGTGGCAGCGCAGCGGGCGATGGGCGGCGATGGGCGACGAGATGTTTCGGCTCACCGACCGGCACGGGCGCGACCAGGCGCTCGCGATGACGCACGAAGAGGCGATGGCGTTTCTGGCTGGCGGGCTGTCGAGCTACCGGCAGCTGCCGCAGCTCTGGTATCAGATTCAGTTCAAGTTCCGTGACGAGCCGCGCCCCAAGGGCGGGCTGTTGCGGGTGCGGGAGTTCGCGATGAAAGACTCCTACAGCTTCGACCTCGACGAGGCGGGCTTGGACGCGTCGTTCGACGCGCACCACGACGCGTACGTGGCGATCTTCGAGCGCCTGGGCTTAGACGCGATTGCGGTGGAGGCGTCGTCGGGGTCGATGGGCGGCTCGGCGAGCGTGGAGTTCATGGTGCCGTCGCCCGCCGGCGAAGACGACGTGGCGGTGTGCTCGGGCGACGCGTGCGACTACCGAGCGAACGTCGAGCGCGCGGTGGCCGCGGTGGCGGCTGAGGTCGACCCGGCGAGCGAGCTGACCCTCGACCCGACGAAGCCCGAGCGGTTCGCGACGCCCGGCGTGCGCACCATCGACGGGTTGAGCGAGTTTGAGCCGGAAGCGACTGCGGCGCGCCAGCTGAAGACAATGGTGATGGTTGCCGACGGCTCACCGGTGCTCGCGGTGGTGCGAGGCGACCATCAGCTCAACGTTCAAAAGCTCGCCGACGCGCTGGGCACCGCGGACGTGCGGCCCGCTGGCCCCGACGAGGCGTTTGAGTGGCTGGGGGCGCACCCGGGCAGCTTGGGCGCGGTCGGCGTGACGGCGGGGCGCGACGCGCAAGACGCCGCTGCCTCGCCGCGGGTGCTGGTCGACGACGCGCTCACTGGGCGGTCACACATGTTCACCGGCGCGAACGACGACGACTGGCACCTGCGCGGCGTGGACGTCGAGCGCGACGTCGCGCCAGACGCTTTCGTCGACCTGCGGGAGGTGAGCGACGGCGAGCCGTGCGTGCGCTGCGGGCAGCCGCTTCGGGTGGTGCGCTGCATCGAGACCGGCCACATCTTCAAGCTGGGGCGCAAGTACGCGGAGGCGTTCGAGCTGAGCGTGCTCGACGTTGACGGCAAGGCGGTGGTGCCGATCATGGGGAGCTACGGCATCGGCATCGGACGGGCGATGGCGGCGGTCGCCGAGGTGCACCACGACGACGCGGGGCTGATCTGGCCGGCGGCGGTCGCTCCGTTCGGCGTGGTGGTTTCGCTGCTCGACCCGGGCGATGCGGCTCTGGCCGCCGCGGCACAGCAGCTCACCGACGAGCTGTCGACGCTCGGCGTAGACGTGCTGCTCGATGACCGCGACGTGCGCCCGGGCATCAAGTTCGCCGAAGCGGAGCTGATCGGCGTGCCGCTGCGGGTGACCGTCGGCGCGAAGGCGATGGCGTCTGGCGAGGTCGAAATCACGCCGCGACGCACCGGCGAGCACCAGCGGGTGCCCGTCGGCGACGCCGCTTCGGCTGCTGTCGAGCTGCTGGCTTCCTGCTAGGCGTTCGTCGTCGTTCGCTACGATTGCGTTCAGGAGGAGCGATGGCAGACGCAGCCCACAACCTCAACGAAGCACCGGATGCCGTTGCTCGGGTGCCCAGCGACGACCAGCCTGAGTCGTGTGACTGGCAGGCACTAGCCATTGAGTTGGTGTCGAAGGTGACCACGCGCCGCGTCCGCTGGGACTTGCTCGACGGCGCTCAGGTGACCCGGCTGGTGGAGGAACTGGCGAACGCGGAGTCAATCGAGTCGATGCGAGCCATCATCGATCGGCTACCCGCAGAGGCCACCTCAGCCGCCCCTATCGCTGAGCCAAACGACCATGAGCCTTCCGGCGACGACAGCGATGAGCAGGACGACGAGGCCATCGGTCCGATGCTGATGGGCAAACCCGTGAAGTTGGTCGCCAGCGGTCACTGGAGCCGATTTCACGATGTTCCGGACAAAGACTGGAAGGTCTGGAAGTTCAGCCACCAAGGTGGCGGCAAGATGGTGCGGTTCTAGGTCCGAGACGGTTCAGCGTGAACCCGCAGGCACACGAACGAGGAGGCCCTGATTGGACGTTGTTCGGGAAGTAGTCGACATCATCTGGCGGGTCTCAGCCGTCGTTGGTATCGGCACGGCCATGTTTTTCGGCTTGGCGCTTTGGCGCCACAACCGCAAGAACGCGTTTAGCAACGATCGGAAGGAGTGGGCACCAGCTGTGGCGAGCGCCATTGAGGTCAGCATTCAAAGGTCGGACGAGGTTGGTCAACTCAGATTCGATCTGGAAGTATTTCATTGCCCGCCACGCGTACCTGGCAAGCCAGTGCCTTATTTCGCGGCCTCTTGGACTTCGCTCACTGACGGCAAGTGCGGCGACGTTCACACGCTGGCACTCAACGGCGAAGACCCGGTGGAGATGATTTGGACATCGCTATCGCTTTGCTGTGCTGCTATCTGAACACGCCATCGTTTGAGTGCACCGCATCGACGAAGACAATCGGTAGAGCGACGCCGCGGCTGCTAGCGACTGCGGGAGCCTCGGCGGCCGACGAGGGCGCTGGCGACGCGGGAGGCTCGGGCGGGGAACGCGATGAACTCGCCTTGGTCTGACACCGAGGGCACGTCTGGGCCGCGCACGAAGATGAGCCGGTAGCCGACGTAGAGCGCGACCAGCGTGAAGTTCGCGGCGAGCACCAAGAACAGCCCGCTCGGGCTCGCGCCCATCGCGAGCGACGCGCCGAGAGGCCCGACGATTGCGCCGATGCCGTTGACTCGCACCAGCAATGCGCTGGCGCCGGTGCGTTGGGCGGGTTCGAGCCAGTCGTTCGACAGCGCAATCGCGAGCGAGTACAGCGGGTAGGCGAAGCCGCCCATTGCGAACAGCACCAGCAGCGCAACGAGACTGTCGGCGGACAGGCGAGCGACTGTCAGCGCGCCCGCCGCCGACGCGACCGCGCAGCCCAAGATGACGCTGCGCCGAGGCACGACGTCTGACAGGCGACCGACCGGCAGCTGCAGCGCCAGCGAGCCCAGCATCGGCGCGGCGACGAACAGGCCGACCCGCGCGACCGACAGTCCCTCTACCGATGCGTAGACGGGCACGACCGCGCCGATGGTTCCGAGCGCCGCGCCAGCAAAGAAGGTCACGACCACGCCGGTGGGCACGATGCCGACCAGCTCGCCGATGCGCAGCGGCTGTGGGTCGTTGACCGCGGGCGGCGCCGAGCCGGTGAGGCTCATCGGCACCAGCGACAGGCTGACCAGCACCGACGCGACGACGAACGGCACGAAGCCGGTCGTGTCGGTGAGCGAGTTGAGCAGGTGGCCGGCGGCGATCGAGCCCATCGTCACGATCATGTAGGCGGCCATGATGCGGCCACGGTTGGCGTTGGAGGCTTGGTGGTGGAGCCAGCTTTCGAGCACCACGAGCAGGCCAGCGAAGCACGCGCCCCACGCGAAGCGGAACACGCCCCAGGCGAGCGGGTCGACCCACACCACCGCCAGCAGCGACACGCTGCTGCCGAGCGAAGCGAGCGCCGCGAACACCCGGATGTGGCCGACCCGCTGCACCGCTCGCAGCCCCACGCCGGTGCCGACCATGAAGCCGACGAAGTTCATCGCCATGACGATGCCGGTGACGGTCGAGCCGAAGCCAGCTTGCTCGGCCCGCACGCTCAGCAGCGTGCCCTGGATGCCGTGACCGGCCATCAGCAGTCCGACGCCCGAAAATAGCTGCCACACGACCGGTAGCCTGCCTGTCCGATGGCCGCCGGGACGCACTTGTCTGACCTCGCCATCGCGCAGGCGGCGCAGCTGCGGCCGCTGGCCGACGTCGCGGCCGACGCACACATTCCGCCTGAGCACCTCGAGCCGTACGGCCGTCACGCCGCGAAGGTGTCGCTAGACGCGATCGGCACGATGGCCGAGCGGCCTCGTGCTCGCTACGTCGTGGTTTCGGCGATCACGCCGACGCCGCTGGGTGAGGGGAAGACGACGACGACCGTCGGGCTCGGTCAGGCGTTCGCGCACATCGGCCGGACAGCGACGATCGCGATTCGGCAGCCGTCGATGGGGCCGACGTTCGGCATCAAGGGCGGCGCTGCGGGCGGCGGCTACAGCCAGGTCGTGCCGATGGAGCTGATGAACCTGCACCTCACCGGCGACATGCACGCCGTGACCGCCGCGCACAACCTCTGCGCCGCGGTGCTCGACGCGCACCTGTTTCACGGCAACGAGCTGGGGCTCGACGTTCACAACATCACCTGGCGGCGAGTGCTCGACGTGAACGACCGCGCGCTGCGGAGCGCGGTGATCGGGCTGGGCGGGCGGCTCGACGGGGTGCCGCGCGAGAGCGGCTTCGACATCACAGCTGCGTCGGAGGTGATGGCCGCGCTGGCACTAGCGACGTCGCTCGCCGATCTGCGGGCGCGGCTGGGACGCATCGTCGTCGGGTATGCGGGCGACGGCACGCCGGTGACCGCGGAGGAGCTGCAGGTCGCCGGGTCGATGGCGGTGCTGCTGCGAGAGGCGATCAAGCCGAACCTGATGCAGACGCTGGAAGGCACTCCGGCGCTGGTGCACACCGGGCCGTTCGGCAACATCGCGACCGGCAACTCATCGATTGTGGCCGACCAGATCGGGGTGCGCACCGCCGACTTTCTGATCACCGAGGCGGGCTTCGGCGCGGACATGGGGGCTGAGCGGTTTTTCAACATCAAGTGCCGCTACGCCGGGCTGGCGCCCGACGCGGCGGTGCTGGTGGCGACGGTGCGGGCGTTGAAGAGCCACAGCGGGAAGTACCGGGTTGTGGCCGGGCGTGCGCTGCCTGATGCGCTGCTGGCGGAGAACCCCGACGACGTGCACGCCGGCGGCGCGAACCTGACGAAGCAGATCGAGAACATCCGGCTGCACGGCGTGTCGCCGGTGGTGGCGGTGAACATGTTTCCCGACGACCACGAAGCCGACGTGCGTGCCGTCGCAGAGATCGCTGCGGCCGCGGGCGCTCGGGTGGCTCGCTGCACGCACTTCGCGGACGGCGGCGCGGGCGCGGTCGAGCTGGCCGAGGCGGTCGCCGACGCGGCGGACGAGCCGAGCGACTTCGCGCTGCTGTACCCCGACGACGCTTCGCTGCGCGACAAGATCGACGCGATTGCCACGCGCGTCTACGGCGCGGAGAGCGTCAGCTACACGCCACGAGCTGCCCGCGAGCTCGACAGGTACGAAGCGAACGGCTTCGGCCACCTGCCGATCTGCGTGGCGAAGTCGCACCTGTCTTTGTCGCACGACCCGTCGCTGCTCGGCGCGCCGACCGGCT
>CAYRJD010000039.1:0-41899 GCA_964424585.1 uncultured Acidimicrobiales bacterium
GATCACGCCGTCCACCAAGCTCTCACCAGACACCACAACCGCGCCGCGATAGCCGGTGTCGCACCAGTTGCCCGGCTGGCCCGCAGCCCGCGCCGCCGCGACCGCCGTCTCAAAACGCGTCGCACCCGCCACACGCGGCACCGACCCGCCGCTCGTCGTACCGTCCGACCCGCCGCCGTCGTTCGGGTCACGCACGAGAACGGCAAGCTCGGCTGCGGTCGTGTCGCTGACCGCTGCGGTGCCGCCGCCGACGGTCACTCGGTCGAAGCCGCGGTCGACGATGAACTCAGACACCACCTCGGGCAGGCCGTCGGTCTGGGTGAGCACAATCGCTGCGTCGCGAGACGCAGCGACCGACACCGCGCTCACCGCGTCGACGAGGCTCTCGCCGGAGACGACGATGAGATCGTCGGTGCGGGCGTCGCCGGTGTCGAGCGGCACCTCTGCTAGAAGCACGGCGGTGGCGTAGCGGTCAGCGCCAGCCAGCAAACGCTCACCCTGCGCGTTCGTCGCGCCTTCGGAGACGGTCGGCTGCGCGGGTAGCGGCGGCGCTGCTGGAGCGACGGCGGTGGTGCTGAGCGTGGTGCTGCCAACCAGGGTTACGGCGGCCTCAGACTGCGACACGGTCAGATGCGACGTGTGGGCGGCGGATGGCGTGCCCGCGGCGACCAGCGGCACGCTCAACGCCGCCACCACGCCGACCGCCGCAGCGAACAACCAGCGCGCCGGCCGCAGGCCGGCGCGCCAAACAACAGCAAACGGTGCAAGCAGCTTCATGCGCGGCGAAGGTACACCGGTGCGACTGAGGCAGGACTGTCGGCCGTTTGTTCGCTGGTGTGGTCGCTCCAGCCACGCGCGTGTCGGGAGGACGCAGCACTGCCCACAGTGGCGTGCCGCAGTCGCCCAGCGCTTGTGCTACTTCCCCGCGGAAATGCTTGGGAAATGCATGCAGAAACACTCGAGTTGTCATTGCGGGAATGCTTGAGGATCGGTCGCTGAATCACTAGAGTCTGCTCGTGGAGTATCGGCGACGTCTAGTCGATGAGCTACTGGACGAGTTTTTGCCGCACCAGCCAGCGACGGTCATCAGCGGCGCCCGGGCGGTCGGCAAGTCGGCGACCGCGGAGCGGCGTGCGCAGACGGTCTATCGGCTCGATCTACCGGAGGCCCTCGACCTTGCCCGAGCGGATCCCGGCCTCCTCACAACAGGTGCGACCCCCATCCTGATCGATGAGTGGCGGCGATACCCGGCGTCGTGGGATTTGGTGCGTCGCACGGTCGACGACGATCCGACGCCGGGACGGTTTCTGCTCACCGCTTCAGCTTCGCCGATCGAGCAAACAGCTCACCCTGGCACCGGGCGCTACCTGTTCATTCAGATGCGTCCGATGTCGCTCGTCGAGCGCGGGTTGGCGCTGCCGTCGGTTTCGCTGGCGGCGCTGCTAACAGGCGAACGAGGAGGTGTAGCTGGGTCTACTGAGGTCACTTTGCGCGACTACGCCGAGGAGATTGAGCGGTCAGGCTTTCCTGCCATCCGCAATCTGCCCCCAGCCTTACGGCAGCGCAGGCTGGGGAGTTATCTTGAGACGACGTACACGTACGCCATCGCGGATGCTGGCAAAGGCAAGACGCGCCATGACCCCAAGGCGATGCGTCGGTGGGCGAGGTCGTACGCAGCGGCGACCGCGACGACTGCCTCGTGGGAGGCGATCCGCGATGGCGCAACCGGAGGTCAGGAGGACAAGCCATCATTTGAGCGAACGGCGGGCATTCGCTCGGCTCTGGAAGGTGCTCACGTCGTGGAACCAGTAGAGGCGTGGCTGCCGTCGTTCAACTTTCTTCACACGCTGGGACAAGCACCCAAACACCATCTCGTTGATCCTGCTCTGGCGGCCCGGTTGCGTGGAGTGCGTCCCACGGTGTTGCTACAAGCAGGCGGACTGGAGTTCGCCAGCAAGCAACGTCCGTTTATCGGCGCGTTGTTTGAGTCGCTGGTGGCGCAGTCAGTTCGAACCTATGCCGAGGTTCACGATTGGTCTGTCTATCACTTGCGGACACACGCCGGACGACACGAGGTCGACCTAATCGTTGAGCGTGACGATGGCGGCGTAGTGGCGCTGGAAGTGAAGCTCGCTGCCGTGCCGGACGACGACGACTTCAAGCATCTGCGGTGGCTAGAGCGAGAGATTGGTGATCAGCTGCTCGACGCGGCGGTCATCACGACGGGCCAGTATGCGTATCGAGAATCGGGCAACGGTTTCGCAGTGATCCCGGCGGCGCTCCTCGGCCCGTGACAACAGCGAGTGTTGCTCGAACGGAGTGCCTCGACTGCGTCCTCGTGAACGCCTCCTGCGCAAACCCCGCAGGCACCTCCACCGACACCACCGGCACAAACCGCTCTTCCGCCGACGCCAGCTCGGGGCACGGCGGTTGCGTCCCGTCGTCGCACAACGGCTCCGTGTCGGCGGCGCGTTCCCACCACACCCAGAACATCACGATCTTGTGGTCGGCGCCGGTGACGGTGTTGCCGCTGTTGGTGTGCGTGTCTTGGGCTTTGATTTCGTCGCAGCAGCGTCCGTTGGCGTGCGCGTCGGCGATGACCTGCAGGTTCGCGGGAAGGCGTTGGCCGCGCAGCGCGGCTACGGGCCAGTCGGCTGGGTAGTCGTTGACTTCGGGGTGCTGGTCGAGGAAGTCTTGGTCGCCGTGCAGCCGGTCGTGTCCGTCTGGTCGGTCTGACGAGCCTGGCGCGTCGGGTGCGTGCAAGCTGCCGCCTTGCGCGTCGGTGCCATCAGTGCAGGTCGCCGCGCCGCCGCGGTAGAAGCGCATGTTGTCCACGTTGATCGGGCCACGCAGGCGATCCGTGTTGCTGCCCTCTGAGCCACCCAGCACCGCGCAATGAGAAAACCATGTCTTGTCGTATTGGGGGTGACCTTCCTTGATGATGCGCCACGGGTTCGAGTGCTTGATCACATACGCGCAATGCACCTTGTTCGGGTCGCCCGCACAAGGGTTGCCTGTCGGCGTGCCGGTCCACGTAATCGAATCGCGAGCACTGTTGACCTGTTTCCACCCCGTGTGCGCGTGTCCGGTCCACGTTTCGTCGCCGTCGACAGGGTTGATGCTCCAGTTAACCGCGTTACCTTGAATCGAGTGAGCGGTTGCGGATTCAACATCGAGCGCGATGAAGAGAGCGTTGGCGGCTAACCCCAGCAGGGTCAGCAAGGGAAGCCGCCACTGATTACGCAAGCGCTCGTAGGTCCCAACCGATTGACAGACCAGGGGCGCCGCAGTAGCGGACATCGCCGTAACAGTTCTCGTTGACGACGTTGCGCAGCCACTTGCTCTCCGACACGTCACGCAGAGCCAGCCAGCGGCCCGACGCACTGGTGAATCCGTCTGGTCCGTGCGAGTGCGCGATAATCGTTGTGGGTGCGGCAGTCCACGCAGTGATCTCCGCCATGCGGGCCTCGTGCGCGGCGATGTTCTCAGGCGAGTTAGCGTTGGCGGGGTTGTCGTTCGAGGTGCACCACGGCTGCCCGTTCTCTAGTTCAAGTGCCCATGGCGAGGTGACGCGGGCCTCTTCGAGGCTTTGGTGGAACATCCAGGTCGCAGGCATCTGCGAGACCCATTGCTCGTAGAACCGGTCAAACGTAGCGAGCCACGCGTCAACCGGCCCGAGCGACTTGATGGCTGACTCGTTGAGCGTGTCGCACATCCACAAATACCAGTCCGCCGCTGTTTCACAAGTGATGCCCCTCGTCGTGCTCGGCACGCCTGCCGGGCCAGCCGAGTTCGGATTGTTCTCAGGCGTCGATTTGCACAGACGTCGGCGATGGTTCAACGCCCAGTTACCCCAACTCTTGCCGCCGGAGTAAGCCTCCAACCGCGCCGCACGTGTCGCGTCTCGCTCCTCAAACGTCGTCGTCAACCGGTCGGGCGCGCCCGGGGGAACCGGAATGCCCGCCGGGAGGCGGTAGGTGGTGTCGCGCTCTTCGTCGAAGCGACGCAAGATCATGGCCGGCGCCGCCAGCACCGTCGCGCCAGGCGGCGAGTCGCCGCCGGATGCGATCAAGTAGGCGGCGCGCGCAGGCGAACCCAACGGGTAACGCTCATCCGGGCTCAACTGGCCGTCGCCGTCGTGCTCGACATTGGCTTCCAGCACTGGTATCTCCGGCTGCCACAAATAAGGATCAACCACGCCTGGTCGTGCGAACCACTCATCCGGCACCGGCAGCGCGTCGTCCGGCGTCGGCACCTCTTTCGCGTGATTGTAAACCTCGCTAAGCGTCCTGCCCGCAGGCGGAATCAGCTTGATGAACCCGTCCTCGATCACCACGTTCGCGCCGTGCGCCGCAGCGATCTCCTCCACGCTCAACACGGGCGCGTCAACACCAGCATCAACATTGTCGTCGTCGGTGTCGGGGTTACCTCGCGCGGCGGCTACAGCGCGGTCGATGACGCGTGGGGTGAGGCGGGCGCCGCCGCCGAGGGTCACTCGGTCGAAGCCGCGTCCGGCGATGAACTCAGCCACCACCTCTGGCACCGCGTCGGTTGCGGTCAGCACGATCGCCGCGTCACGGCTCGCAGCGACCGACGCCGCCGACACCGCGTCGACCAAGCTCTCACCCGACACCACCAGCACCTCGCGAGTGCCAGCGTCCAACGGCACCTCAGCCAGCAGCACCGCCGTCGCGTAACGGTCAGCGCCCGCCAAGAGACGGTCGCCCTGCGCGTTCGTCGCGCCCTCAGCCACCGACGGCTGCGCGATCACCACACTGGCGGCCGCGGGTGCGACGGATGGTGTGCCCGCGGCCACCAGCGGCACGCTCAACGCCGCCACCACGCCGACCGCCGCAGCAAACGACCAGCGCGCCGGCCGCAGGCCGGCGCGCCAAACACGAGCGGCTGCGCGCAGCGCAGCCGCGCTCTTCATTGCATCTGACAGGTTCATCAACGCGCTCCTTGTGGTCCAGGTAGATGAGGTGCGGGCCGTCGTCGGTACGGGCCCGCTGAGCGGCGCATCAGCACGCTCCTTATGGCCGTGATGACAAGCCAGCCGTCAAGCGTAAGAGCGCACCCGTATGCGGTAGAAGTGGGTTCGTCAGCCCAGGCGGAGGGCGGGCGTCGCACCCAAATGGCGACGCCCGCCCGCCGCGTGCGCGTCGCGGCAACGAACGCAGGCGGCGCCGTCTCGTCACCATCGGTTTGACGAGACGGCGCCGCCTGCCGCGTTCACGGCGAGATGCTCGACGCCGTCATCGTTGTCGACGATGACGGGCTGCTCGTCGGTGTCGCCGCCGCGCCACTCGCCTCGGTTGAACCGATGCGTCGACACCAGACACTGCGCGAGCTGCACCACGTAGCGACACTGCCTCGCGCCGCCAGCCCCGCCAGGACGATTCACCAGCTCCCACGTCTGCGGTTCGCCCCAGCGCGGCGTCTTCGTGAGCGAGCCCGGCGTGCAGCCATCCAACGACTGCAGCGAATCGTGCGTCACCGTCACCGGCGCGCCGTTCGGCGGCACCACGTTGCCGTCGGCGTCTCGCATCAGATCAGGCGAGAAATGCGCCGCCACCGTCAACGTGAACGAAGTCGGATCAGGCGCGCCGTCATCGTCGCCGCAGGTGAGGTCGTCTGCCGTGGCGCCGTGTGGCTGCACCACCCCGTCCAGCGACACCCTGTATCTGGAGTCGTGAGGGAGTGCGTCGGGTGTGCCGCTGGTGCCTGGATGTCTATGGTTTTCCTTCCAGTTTGATTCTATGTATTTCGCCGCGCCGTCTTCGCATTCATAGTATTCGACGCAGTTTCGCACCCTGAAATTTACGCCCATATTCACTATTATTGTGCTGCCCTCGATTTTGCCATCTTCGCCACGTTCGCCACTAAAGCTCAACACTTCGCTGCACGATTCTTCGTCCGACGTTATGTCGTGCCACCTGCCACCACTCAGCCATCCGCCGATGCCATGAGACCTCGTGTTGTGATGTTCGTCGTCACCTGCGGTGTCCCAAGCGTGCGTTTCGCTGTCATAAAGCAGCAGCACGCTGCCGACACACGCCACGGCAGCGAGCGTTGACGCTCGCAGCCAGCGGCGAAACGACGACGAGCGCGGCATCACTTGGGTCGTTCACCCGCTCCGCGTCTGAGCCGGGCAGCGGGTGCTGTCTACCGAGCAGACGTCATCGAGGTACCAGCGATTACGCGGCAGCCACACATGCTCGAAAATGTAGTCGCGAGCGGCTCTTACGCTGATGGCGCTCCCGGTGCGGGCCTCAAAGTAGTCGCGCAGCAGCGTGACCTGCTGGTTGTGAAACGTCTCGTTCGCCTGGCTGGGCTCGCTGTCCAACCGGAAGCTGCAAAACGGACGCCCCACGTAGGTGGTGCCCTCCCAAAACCCTCTAAAACGGTATTGTACGCCCCACAGCGACCATCCGCTCGGGTTCGTGACTTCTAGTGTCGCCGTGTGGAACCGGTCACGGCCAACCAAGTCAACCCAGAGGTCGTAGTAGCGGACCGTCAGCTCAATCCACTGCTCGTGCGGCGCGAGCCGGGTCACCGCCGGGTCGTTCAACACATCACACTGCCAGATGCTCCAGTCAGTCAGCCACTCGCACGGAAACGTCTCAAAACCCCCCGGCGCCCGCCCGTTGTTCCGTTCCCTGTCTGCCATCTGAATTTTGCATGAGAGCGCGTACATGTCGTCCCACTGTCCGCGCGCCGTGTTGCGCGGCGCGCCTAAGCTCGGGTCGGGCTCGGCGTACGCCGCATAGGCGTCGGCTCGCAGCTGCTGACGCTCGTCGAACGTGGTCGTCGCGTAATCTGGCGCGCCTGGCGGCAACGGAAAGCCGTTCGGAAACCGGTCGTGCGACGTACGGCCAAGCGACAGCTCAGACCGGCGAGGATCGCCGCGCACTGCCGCCAAATCAGGCACCGGCGGCGCGAACGCGCCCGGCGGCGCCACTCCACCAGAAACCGCCAAATACGCGTCACGATGCGGCGTGTCAGCCGGATACAACTCATCAAAGCTCAACACGCCGTCGCCGTCGAGGTCTACCGTCGCCGCGAACTCAGGCAAGCCCGCCGCGCCGTCACCCGCGTCAACACCGGCATCAACATTGTCGTCGGCCGTGTCGGGGTGGCCTTGGGCGGCGGCGACGGCGCGGGTGACGACGCTCGGCGTGATGCGCGCCGTGCCGCCGAGCGGATACAACGTGACCTGGTCGTGAACTCGACCGGCTCGGGTCAAATAGGCGGCGACGGGCTGCGGCAGGGTGCTCTGGTTGACCGCCAAAATCGGAATCAAGTCATCGGACGGGCTGTGGCTGCCCAGGCCGGTCGCGAGCGCGGCCGCAGCAGCCACCCCGTCGACGGGCTGGCTGGCGTCGAGCAGCGCGTACTCGCCTGCCGCTGTCGGCTGGGCGGCGCAGTCTGCCATCGCTTCGGCGAGTTCGACCGAACGCGCAGCGGGGGTGGGCGCGTCGAACGCGACCGTCGCCACGCCCGCGTCGCCGAGATCCGCGAGCACCGCGCCAGCCACCTCGGCTGGCGAACCAACGATGATCGCACGCTCGATGCTCGCCTCAGCCAAGTACTTGGCGACCGCTTCGGGCAGCGCGTCGGCGCGGGTGAACAGCAGCGGCAAGCCCATCGCGTACGCCACCGGCGCAGCGATCACTCCGTCCACCAAGCTGGTGCCAGACACCAGCACCGCCGCAGCACGCCCGTCGCACCACACACCTGGGTCGCCAGCGGCGCGCGCCGCGTGCACCGCGGTCTCATACCTCGTCGCACCCTCCACACGCTCAGTGCTGGCCGCCCCAGTCGGCACCAACGCCGCCAGCTCACGCTCGGCCGCCGCGCTCACCGCGGCGGTGCCGCCGCCGATCGTCGCCGAGCTGAAACCCCGGTCAGTGACGAACGACGCCAGCGTGTCAGGCAGCCCGCCAGCGCGAGTCAGCACCACCGTCGCGTCGCGGCTCGCCGCCAACGACACCGCCGACACCGCGTCAACCAAACTCTCACCCGACACCACAACCACGCTGCCAGCCGACGTGTCGCCCGCCGCGAGCGAAACCTCCGCCAGCAGCACCGCTGTTTCGTACCGGTCGTCTCCAGCCAGCAGACGCTCGCCCTGCGCGTTCGTCGCGCCCTCAGCCACCGACGGCTGCGACGCGAACGACTGCGACACGGTCACATGTGATCTGTGCGCGGCGGATGGCGTGCCCGCGGCAACGAGCGGCACGCTCAACGCCGCCACCACGCCGACCGCCGCAGCGAACAACCAGCGTGCCGGCCGCAGGCTGGCGCGCCAAACAACAAAGAAACGTGAAAGCAGGTTCATGCGCGGCAAACCTACCCAGCCCACAGCAGGCGGTGCTGACCGCACACTGCGTACAGCAACGAGCAAGCCCGAGCCCGAGCCCACCTACTCGCCGCAAAACCCGTGACCGATGAGGTGGCTGGGGCACCGCGAGAACACGAGGTTGTGAACGCGCCGCGCACCCGCTAGGCTCACCCGTGCGGGCAACGCCGCAGCAGCCAACGCCGCCAGCAGGCGACGCAGCAAAGTTGCCAAGCAACCACTCAACAAATCTCACACAGCCAACGTGAGAGCCAAACCCCAACCTGAAAGGCACAGACATGGCAAAAGCAGTAGGCATCGACCTCGGCACCACCAACTCGGTGGTCGCCGTCATGGAGGGCGGCGAGCCCACGGTCATCGCCAACGCGGAGGGCGACCGCACCACCCCGTCGGTGGTCGGCTTCAGCCGCAACGGCGAGGTGCTGACCGGCGAGATCGCGAAGCGGCAAGCCGTCACCAACCCCGACCGCACCGTGGCGTCGGTCAAGCGGCACATGGGCACCAGCTGGACGACCTCCATCGACGACAAGAGCTACACGCCCCAAGAAATCTCCGCCCGCATCCTCCAAAAACTCAAGCGAGACGCCGAGGCCTACCTGGGCGACACCGTCAGCGAAGCCGTCATCACGGTGCCCGCCTACTTCGACGATGCCCAGCGTACCGCCACCCAAGAGGCAGGCAAGATCGCCGGTCTCGAGGTGCTGCGCATCATCAACGAACCCACCGCCGCGGCGCTCGCCTACGGCCTCGATAAAGAAAACGAAGAGCAAACCATCCTCGTGTTCGACCTGGGCGGCGGCACGTTCGACGTGTCGGTGCTGGAAATCGGCGAGGGCGTGTTCGAGGTCAAGTCGACCGCTGGCGACACCCAGCTCGGCGGCGACGACTGGGATCAGCGCGTCATGGACTGGCTCATCGACAGCTTCAAAGGCGACCACGGCGTCGACCTCGCGAACGACGCGATGGCTCGCCAACGCCTCAAGGAAGCCGCCGAACAAGCCAAGAAAGACCTCTCGTCTAAGCAGTCCGCGCAGGTCAACCTGCCGTTCATCACGGCCACCGACGCCGGCCCGCTCCACATGGACTACGAGCTGACCCGCGCCAAGTTCGAGGAACTCACCAACGACCTGCTCGGTCGCTGTCGCGAGCCGTTCAAGCAAGCCATCGAAGACGCCAGCCTCACCAAAGAGGCCATCGACCACGTCATCTTGGTCGGCGGCTCGACCCGCATGCCGGCCGTTGCGGCGCTCGTGCTCGAAATGACCGGCAAGGAAGCGCACAAGGGCGTCAATCCCGATGAAGTCGTCGCCGTCGGCGCGGCGGTGCAAGCGGGCGTGCTCAAGGGCGACGTGAAAGACATCTTGCTGCTCGACGTCACGCCGCTCAGCCTCGGCATCGAAACCAAAGGCGAGGTGATGACGAGGCTCATCGAGCGCAACACCACGATCCCGACGAAGAAGACCGAGACGTTCACCACGGCCGCCGACAACCAGCCGTCGGTCGAAATTCACGTGCTTCAAGGCGAACGGCAGATGGCATCGGGCAACAAGACGCTCGGCAAGTTCAGCCTCGTCGACCTGCCGCCCGCGCCCCGAGGCATCCCGCAAATCGAGGTGACTTTCGACATCGACGCCAACGGCATCGTGCAAGTGTCTGCGAAAGACATGGCGACCGGCAAAGAGCAGGCGATCACCATCACCGGCCAGTCGTCGCTGTCTGACGACGACATCGACCAGATGGTGTCAGACGCTGAGGCGCACGCCGAAGAAGACAAGCAACGCCGCGAAGAAGCAGACGTGCGCAACGAAGCCGAGTCGCTCGTCTACCGCACCGAAAAGCTGATCAGCGACCAAGGCGACAAGCTCGACGACGACACCAAAAAGCCAGTCACCGACGCGATCGCCGCGGTCAACACCGCGCTCGCTGGCGACAGCATCGAGACGGTGAAGACGGCCAGCGACGAGCTGCGCACCGCGAGTGAACAGCTCGCCGAAAAGCTGTACTCACAAGCGGCGTCTGGCGCGAGCGGCGGCGACGGCGGAAGCGACTCCGCGGCGAGCGACGTCAGCGCAGACGACGACACCGTTGTCGAAGCGGAGATCGTCGACGACGAAGACAAGTCGTGAGCGACGCAAACCAACCAGCCGCGCAGCCAACCAGCGACGAGCCCGAAGCCGCGCCGGTCGACAACACGCCCGTCGACAACGCGCCCGTCGACGGCCCGCGCACCGTTGAAGAACTGAGCGAGTTGCTAGAAGGCGTCACCGCCGAGCGCGACGAGCTAGACCAGAAACTGACCGAAGCACAAGAGCAAGCCAAAGAGCGCGAAGCCGAACTGGTCGATCAAGCTCAACGCGTCAGCGCCGAGCTAGCGAACTTCCGCAAGCGCAGCGCCGCCGAAAGCTCTCAACGAGCCGCCGAAGGCGTCAAGCAGCTCGCCGAGCAGCTGCTCGCGGTGCTCGACGCGTGCGATCTCGCCACCCAACACGGCGATGAGAGCGTCGATCAGATCGCCAAGCTGCTTGAGGCCAAGCTCGCCGACGTTGGCCTCGCGCGCATCGCGGCGGTCGGCGAGCCGTTCGACCCGGCCCAGCACGAAGCGTTGCGCCACGAAGGCCCTCATGACGGCCCGCAAGAAGCCGGGTCGCCCGCTGACGGGTCAACCGAGTTGTGGGTCGTGAGCCAAGAGCGAGCGGGCTACCGCTTTGGCGACCGCGTGTTGCGAGCGGCGCAGGTGACGGTCGGCTACCAAGCACCGGGACACCAAGCACCCGCCCAGCCAGACGCGGCCGCCGAGGGCCACTAAGCCGAAAGCGACGCCGACGTGCCGCCGACCCAAGAGTGGTTCGACACCGACTACTACCGCGCGCTCGGCGTGTCGTCTGAGGCAACCGCCAAGGAGATCACCAAGGCCTACCGCAAGCTCGCCCGCAAGTACCACCCTGACGCGACCGGCGGCGACGACGCACGCTTCAAAGAAATCTCCGCCGCCTACGCCGTGCTCGGCGACGAAGAAAAGCGCGTCGAATACGACGAGGTGCGTAGGCTCGGCCCGCAAGCGTTCGCACCTGGCGGGTTCGCGGGCGGCGGCACCGGCGGCTTCTCGGTGCGCGTCGAAGACATGGGCGACGCGGGCGGCTTCTTCAGCAACCTGTTCGGCTACGGCAACCGGGGCGGCGCGCGCATGCCGATGCGCGGAGTCGACGTCGAAAGCCGCCTGCACCTCAACTTCGCCGACGCCGTCACCGGCGTCACCACGAGCGTCGCGGTCGCCGTCCCCGAGAGCGGCACCAGGCGAACCCAGGTGCGCATTCCCGCGGGCGTCGAAGACGGCCAGCGTCTGCGCATCGCAAACAAAGGCGGCGCCGGACGCAACGGCGGCCCCGCGGGCGACCTCTGGCTCAACGTCGAAGTCAGTCCCCACGAAACCTTCGGCCGCGACGGAAAAAACCTCACCATCACGGTGCCCATCACCTACCCCGAAGCCGTGCTGGGCGGCACGGTGAAGGTGCCGACGTTCGACGGCGGCCCCGTGACGCTGAAGGTGCCGCCGGGCACAAAGTCAAACACCAAGCTGCGAGTAGCGGGGCGCGGCATCGAAACCAAGCGCGGCACCGGCGACCTGATGGTGACCGTCGAGATTGCCGTGCCGACCGAGCTGTCGGCCAAAGAGCGCGAGCTGATCAGCCAGCTCGCCGAGGTCGCCGACTACGCGAGCGACGACGACGCCAACCAGCCCGACGCCAAAGCCAACGAGCGCGAAGACGTCGCCCCATGAACGACCGCGACGCGCACCAACCCGCGGCTGGCGCCGCCGTCTACGTGATCTCGGTCGCCGCCGACCTCGCGGGCGTGCACGCGCAAACGCTGCGGCTATACGAACGCCGCGGGCTCGTGCGCCCAACTCGCACCACCGGCGGCAGCCGCCGCTACAGCGACGAAGACATCGCGCTCTTACAGCGCATCGCCGAGCTTAAAGAAGAGGGCCTAAACCTCGCCGGCATCAAGCGAGTGCTGCGCCTCGAAGCCGAGAACGCGCACCTCAAGCGCCGGCTAGCCGCATCGGCCGCACCCAACGACCGCCCGTCGCACGAACTCGTCAGAGCCAGCACCACCAGCATCGTCGCATACGAAAGGAGACGCACCCAGCCATGAGCGACGCCCCCAACCCGCTTATCGAACGTCTGACCCAAAAGAGCCGCGAGGCGCTCGCCGCCGCAGCCGCCGCCGCAGGCGAACGCCACCACCCAGAGATCACCCCCGCGCATCTCGTGGTCGCGCTGGTGAGCCAAACCGAAGGGATGGTGCTGCCGGTGCTGAGCCACGTCGGCGCCGCGCCAGCCGAGGTGCGCCGGCGCGCGCTCACCAAGCTCGACTCGCTGCCCCAAACCTTCGGCGGCGACGACCAGCGCTCGCTCAGTCGCGACCTCACCGAGGTGCTCACCCGCGCCGACGCCGAACGAGCGCAACGCCAAGACGACTACCTCTCAACCGAGCACCTGCTGCTAGCGCTCGCAGACGAAATCGGCGTCAGCCGCGACGCCGTCGCAGCAGCCGTCGACGACATCAGAGGCAGCCGCCGCGTCACCAGCGCGACGCCCGAAGACACCACCGACGCGCTCGCCAAGTACGGGCGCGACCTCACCGCAGTCGCCCGCGAAGGCAAGCTCGACCCGGTCATCGGCCGCGACGACGAGATCCGCCGCGTCGTCGAAGTGCTGTCTCGCCGCACCAAAAACAACCCCGTGCTCATCGGCGAGCCCGGCGTCGGCAAGACCGCCATCGTCGAAGGCCTCGCGCGCCGCATCGCGGAAGGCGACGTGCCCGAGGGCTTGCGCGACAAGCGCGTCATCGCTCTCGACCTCGCGTCGATGGTGGCGGGCGCGAAGTTCAGAGGCGAGTTCGAAGAACGCTTGGAAGCGGTGCTAAACGAAATCACCGATGCCGGCGGCGAGATCATCACGTTCATCGACGAGGTGCACACCCTCGTCGGCGCGGGCGCAACAGGCGAGGGTTCGCTCGACGCCGCCAACATGCTCAAGCCGCTGCTGGCCCGCGGCGAGCTGCGCATGGTCGGCGCGACGACGCTCGACGAATACCGCAAGCACATCGAGAGCGACGCCGCGCTCGAACGCCGCTTCGCGCAGGTTTACGTCGCCGAGCCGTCGGTCGACGAAACCGTCGCCATCCTGCGCGGCCTCAAAGAGCGCTACGAGGTGCACCACGGGGTGCGCATCACCAACGACGCCATCGACGCGGCGGCCAGGCTCGCCAACCGCTACATCCGCGAGCGGTTCCTGCCCGACAAAGCCATCGACCTCATCGACGAAGCCGCCAGCCGTCTGCGCATCGAAATCGACTCGGTGCCGTTCGAGATCGACGTGGTCGAGCGCCGCATCCGGCAGCTCGAAATCGAAGAGGTCGCGCTCACCAAAGAAGAGCCAGAAGAGGGTTCGAGCGCTGACACCAAGCTCGCCGAAATCCGCAAAGAGCTGGCTGATGAGCGCGAGCAGGTCGAAGCGCTCACCGCTCGCTGGCAGCTAGAGAAAGACGCCATCGGCGCGATCCGCACGCTCAAAGAACGAGCCGAAACGTTGAACGCGCAGGTGGAGCGCGAGACCGACCTCGACCGAGCAGCCGAGATTCGTTACGGCGAGCTGCCCGCGCTCGACAAACAGCTCGAGGCGGCGTCGGCGAAGCTACAAGAGCTGCAAGCCACCCAGCGAATGCTCAAAGAAGAGGTCGAAGCCAGCGACATCGCCGAAACCGTGTCGCGCGCCACCGGCATCGCGGTGCATCGACTGCTAGAGGGCGAAGCCGACAAGCTCGTGCACCTAGAAGACGTGCTGTCGGCCCGAGTGGTCGCGCAAGCTGAGCCGGTCGCCGCCATCGCCAACGCGATAAGACGCAGCCGAGCTGGCCTCGCCGAACCCGACCGCCCGATCGGCAGCTTTTTGTTTCTCGGCCCCACCGGCGTCGGCAAAACCGAGCTTGCCCGCGCGCTCGCCGAGGCGCTGTTCGACGACGAAGCCGCGATGATCCGCATCGACATGTCGGAGTACCTAGAGCGGCACACGGTCAGTCGGCTCATCGGCGCGCCGCCGGGCTACATCGGCCACGACGAAGGCGGCCAGCTCACCGAAGCTGTGCGCCGCCGCCCCTATTCGGTCGTGCTGCTCGACGAAATAGAGAAAGCTCACACCGACGTGTTCGCCGTGCTGCTGGCGCTGATGGACGACGGACGCCTCACCGACGGTCAAGGCCGCACGGTCGACTTCTCAAACGTCGTGCTCATCATGACGAGCAACCTGCGCGGCGACCCGGCCGACTACTTCACGCCCGAGTTCATCAACCGCATCGACGACATCGTGCGGTTTGACCCGCTCAGCGAAGACGACCTCGCCGTCATCGTGCACCTGCAGCTGGCGCGCGTCGGCGAGCGCGCCGCCGAGCGAGGCATCACGCTCGACGTCACCGACGCTGCGGCCAACCTGCTGGCGACGCGCGGCTACGACCCCGCCTACGGCGCGCGCCCGCTGCGACGAACCATCCAACGCCACGTCACCGACGCGCTCGCGACCGGCTTGCTCACCGGCGACTTCACCGAAGGCGACACGGTGCGCGTCGACGCGGCCAATGGCGACGTCACGCTCAGCCGAGCCGCTGGCGGTTAGCCTCTGCTCGTAAGCGCCCCAGGGAGCGTCGATGCCAGGCTCAATCGTCGTCGGAATGCAGTGGGGCGATGAAGGCAAGGGTCGCATCGTCGACATCATCGCCAAAGACTGCCAGCACGTCGTCCGCTACCAGGGCGGCCACAACGCCGGCCACACCCTCGTCGTCGACGGCGAGACGTTCGCGCTGCAGCTCATTCCTTCCGGCGTGCTGTACGAACACGTCACGCCGATCATCGGCAACGGCGTGGTTGTCAACCCGGGCGTGCTGCTCGACGAAATCGACATGCTCACGCAGCGGGGCATCGACTGCGCCAAGCTGATGGTCAGCCCGGCGGCGCACCTCGTGTTGCCGTACCACGCGCTGCTCGACGAGCTCGCCGAAGAAGCGCTCGGCAAAGGCAAAGAGCTGGGCACCACTAAGCGCGGCATCGGCCCGGCTTACGCCGACAAGATGTCGCGCGTCGGCGTGCGCGTCGAAGACCTGCTCGATGCCGAGCACCTGCGCGAGCGCCTCGCGGAAACGCTGACGTCGCGCAACCAGGTGCTCGACGCGCTGTACGGCCACCCGCCGGTCGATCTCGACGAGCTGATGACGTGGCTGATCGACGACATCACGCCGCGCCTTGCGCCGTACGTCGGCGACACGGTCGGCTTTCTTCACGAGGCGCTGCACGCGGGCGAGCGCGTGCTGTTCGAGGGCGCGCAGGCGACGTTCCTCGACGTCGACCACGGCACCTACCCGTTTGTCACGTCGTCGAACCCGGTGGCAGGCAACGCGCTCGTCGGGTCGGGCATCGGGCCGGGCGCCATCGACCGTGTCATCGGCATCGCCAAGGCCTACGTCACCCGGGTCGGCTCGGGGCCGTTCGTCACCGAGCTAGACGGCGCGCTGGCCGACCGCTTGGTCGAGGTAGGCAACGAGTTCGGCACCAACACCGGCCGCCGGCGTCGGGTCGGTTGGTTTGACGCGGTGATGGGCCGCCAAGCCGTGCGCCTCAACGCGTGCACCGAGATTGCGCTCACCAAGCTCGACGTGTTAGACGATCTTGACGAGATCAACGTCTGCGTCGCGTATGAACTCGACGGGCGGCGCTACGACTACCTGCCCCACCTGCGGTCGATGCGCGAGGCCGCCAAGCCGATCTACGCGACGCTGCCCGGCTGGCAAACCGACCTCTCGGCGATGACCCAGCGCTCGCAGCTGCCGCGCGCCGCGCTCAACTACGTGGCGTTCATCGAGCGGCAGCTCGGCGTGCCTATCCGCTACGTGTGCGTCGGCCCGGGTCGCGAGCAGTACATCGGCTTCGCGGCCTAATGGGTGGCGGGTGGGGCGACCAGGCCCGACGCGTCTGCGTCGTCGGCCCGGGCGCGCGAGAAGCCGCGCTCGCGCACCGGCTGAGCGATACGGCATCGGTCACGCGCTGGCGCGAGTCCACCGCGCAGCACCCCACGCCCGAGAGCGTCGAGGCCGACCTGTTCGTCATCGGCCCCGAGACGCATCTCGCCGACGGGCTAGCCGACCGGCTGCGCGCGAGCGGCCAGCTCGTGTTCGGGCCTGGTGCCGACGGCGCGATGCTCGAAACCTCAAAGGCGTACATGAAAGAGGTGGTCACCCTCGCGGGTGTGCCAACGGCGGGCTTCCGCATCTTCGATGAGGTCGCCGAAGCGCAAGACTTTCTGGCGACGCTGTCGCCGCCGTATGTCGTCAAGACCGACGGCCTGGCCGGCGGCAAGGGCGTGCTGGTGACGCATTCGCTCGACGAAGCCAAAGCAGACGTGGCCGCCAAGTTGAGCGGCACATCGTTCGGCGAGGCGGGCCGCTTGGTGGTCATAGAAGAGGGTCTGGTCGGCGACGAGCTGTCGCTGTTTGCGATCTGCGACGGCACCCGCGCGCACGTCATTCCGACTGCGGCGCGCGACTACAAGCGGCTGCGCGACGGCGACGCCGGCCCCAACACCGGCGGCATGGGCACCTACTCACCGGTCGATGAGTTCAACGCTCAACACCTGGCCGCGCTGAGCGCGCTCACCATCGAGCCGACCGTCGCCGAGCTGCGTCGTCGGGGCATCGACTACCGGGGCTTTCTCTACGCGGGCTTGATGCTGACCGACGACGGCCCGAAGCTGCTGGAGTTCAACGTGCGCTTCGGCGACCCTGAGGCGCAGGTAGTCGTGCCGCGACTGCAGGGCGACTTGGCGGCGACGCTCGCCGCGGCAGCCGCGGGCGAGCTGACGCAGCCGGTGACGGTTGCCGACGACGCGATGGTGTGCGTGACGCTGGCGGCGCCGGGCTACCCAGCCGCGCTGAGGGTCGGTCAAGCGGTGGCTGGCGTGCGCGCCGAGGCTGGCAGCGAGACCCTGCGCGTCGACGTCGACGGCGCCGTGGTGTTTCCCGCCGGCGTCAGCGTCGATGGCACCGTCCGGGTGACCGCCGGTCGCGCGCTCAGCGTCTGCGGACGCGCGCCAACCGTGGCCGACGCGCGACGCATCGCGTATGACGCGGTCGCCCAGATCAGCTTCGACGGCATGGCGTATCGCACCGACATCGCGGCGCCAGCCGAGCGCACCGCCGCACAAACCGCCGGCGAGCTAGCGGCGCCCGCAACACTGGCGCGATGAAGGTCGCCATCTTGATGGGTTCGCCCAACGACGCCGACCGCGTCTTTGCGGCGAGCGAGATGCTCGAACGCTTCGACGTCGAGCACGAGACGCACGTGATGAGCGCGCACCGCACTCCCGCCGACGTCGCCGCGTTCGCGAGCGGCGCGCGCGACGCAGGCTTCGGCGTCATCATCTGCGCGGCGGGCCTGGCGGCGCACCTGGCGGGCGCGGTCGCCGCGCACACCACCCTGCCGGTGATCGGCTTGCCGCTGAGCGGCGGCATCGCGGACGGGCTCGACGCGTTGTTGTCGACGGTGCAGATGCCGCGCGGCATTCCGGTGGCGACTGTCGCCGTCAACGGCGCGGCCAACGCGGCGATCTTGACGGTGGAAATCTTGGCGGTCACCTCTGACGACCTCGCCGCCAAGCTCGCCGAGTTCCGAGCGGCAGGCGCCCGCTGAGCCCGCGCTAGTGAGCGAGCCTGCCATCCCGAATGTGCTGGCGCAGCGCTACGCCTCGCCGCAGATGCGGGCCATCTGGTCGCCCGAGCACAAGGTGGCCCTAGAGCGCCAGCTCTGGCTGGTCGTGCTGCGCGCCCAAATCGAAGCCGGGCTTCACGTGCCCGACGGCGTGGTCGAGGCGTACGAGGCGCACGTCGACGACGTCGACCTCAGCTCAATCGCGGCGCGCGAGGCCGTCACCCGCCACGACGTGAAGGCTCGTATCGAAGAGTTTTGCGAGCTGGCAGGGCATCAGCACATCCACCGAGCGATGACGTCGCGCGACCTCACCGAAAACATCGAGCAAGCCCAGCTGCGCGAGGCGGTCGTGCTGCTGCGGTCACGCCTGGTCGCGGTGCTGGCGCGACTGGTGCGCCTCGCGACGCAGCACGCCACCCTCGCGGTCGCAGGTCGCACCCACAACGTCGTCGCGCAGGTCACCACCCTGGGCAAGCGCTGGGCGAACGTCGGCGAAGAGGTGCTGGCCAGCTACCGACGGCTCGGCGCGCTGGCTGACAGCTACTCGATGCGAGGCCTAAAGGGCCCGGTCGGCACGCAGCAAGACATGGTCGAGCTGCTGGGCAGCAGCGACGCGGTCAGCCAAGTCGAGCAGCAGCTCGCGACGCACCTCGGGTTTGGCTCGGTGTGCAACTCGGTCGGGCAGATCTATCCCCGCTCGTTCGACGCCGACGTGGTCGCCGCGCTGGTGACGGCCGTCGCGCCGCTGTCGAACGCGGCGCGCATGGTGCGGCTGATGGCGGGCGCCGAACTCGCCGCCGAAGGTTTCGCGCAAGGGCAGGTCGGTTCGAGCGCGATGCCGCACAAGATGAACGCTCGCTCGTCCGAACGCCTCAACGGATTGATGGTCGTGCTGCGCGGGCACCTCACGATGGCGGCAGGCCTCGCGGGCGATCAGTGGAACGAAGGCGACGTCAGCTGCTCGGTGGTGCGGCGGGTGGTGCTGCCCGACGCGTGCTTCGCCGCCGACGGCGCCACGCTCACTGCGCTCGACGTGCTCGACGGCTTCGGCGCACACGAGGCCGCCATCGAGGCCGAGCTTGAGCGCAACCTGCCTTTTCTCGCTACCACCCGGCTGTTGGCGGCAGCCGTCGCGGCCGGCAGCGGCCGAGAGCAAGCGCACGACGTCATCGGCGAGCACTCACAAGCTGCCGCGCGCGAGATGCGCCGCGGCAACCCGAAGGCGACGACAGAGATGCTGAGCGCACTAGCCGCCGACCCTCGGCTCAACTTGACCGCTGCCGACGTCGAAGCAGCGCTCGACGACGCGCTTGAGCTGTCGGGCAGAGCCGGTGAGCAAGTCGCGGCGTTCGTCGCCGCGGCTCAGCCCATCATCAGCGCCGACCCCGTGTCTGCCAACTACCAACCCGAAGCGCTGCTGTGAAAGGAGGGCTGCGATGCTGAAGTTGTTGCATGCGGGCAAGGTGCGCGAGATGTACGAGGTAGACGCCAACCATCTGCTGATGGTGGCGACCGACGCGATCTCGGTGTTTGACGTCGTGCTTGCCGAACCCATTCCCGATAAAGGTCGGGTGCTCACCGCGATGACCGTGTGGTGGGCGAACATGCTCGCCGACGCGCACGCCACGCACCTAGTCGCGCACGAGCCCTCTGAGCTACCGGCGCAAGCTCGTGGGCCTGACTGGGCTGGCCGGTCGCTGCTGGTGCGGCGCGCCGAGATGCTGCCAATCGAGTGCATCGTGCGCGGCTACATCACCGGCTCGGCGTGGGCCGAATATCAAAAGCACGGCGCGATGCACGGCCAGGTGCTGCCAGCGGGCTTAGCAGAATCTCAGCAGCTGCCCGAGCCGGTGTTCACCCCTTCGACTAAAGCCGAGACCGGCCACGACGAAAACATCAGCTTTGAGGCAGCCGCGCAACTTGTGGGCGAAGACGTCGCCGCTCGTGCGCGAGACATCTGCCTCGACGCTTACGGGCGTGCCGCGCAGCACGCCGCGCAGCGAGGCGTGATTATCGCTGACACCAAGTTTGAGCTGGGCTTCGTCGGCGGCGAGCTGGTGATCGCCGATGAAATTCTTACGCCCGACTCGTCGCGCTTTTGGCCCGCCGACGGATGGCGTGTCGGCGCTACGCCGCCGTCGCTCGACAAGCAGCCGGTGCGCGACCTCACCGCTGCGACGGGCTGGAACAAAGAGCCACCCCCACCGCCGCTCACCGCCGCCGCCATCGATGAGACCCGCGCCCGCTACGTGAACGCGTATGAGGCCATCACCGGCTGTGAGTTCGCCGACTGGCTCACAGCGGCAGGCGTCGACGCTTGACTAAATCGTTCGACGTGCTGGTCGAAGTTTCACCGCTGGCAGCGGTGGCCGACCCGCAGGGCACGACCGTCGAGCGCGCGCTGGTCGCGTTGGGATTTTGCGACGTCGAAGGCGTGCGCATCGGACGAGCCGTGCGGTTTCGCCTGTCGGCTCCTACCGCTGAGGCGGCCAACGCGACCGTGCAGCAGATGTGCGAACGCCTGCTGGTGAATGAGGTGATCGAGCAGGCGCGCATCGAAGTGTCGCCTGCGAACCCGTCAGACTTCGTCGCCGAACGTTGATGCCCGTTGACGGTGAGGGTTTGACGGTGCCGGTTCGCCAAATGAGGGTCAAAGTCGCGATCGTCGTTTTTCCGGGCACCAACTGTGAGCGCGACACCCTCATCGCGCTGCGCGACTTAGATGCCGATGCCCGGCTGTGCTGGCACACCGACACGGCCGCCACCAACGCGTTCTTGCGCGACGCCGACGCCTTTGTGATCCCCGGCGGGTTCGCGCACGGCGACTATCTCCGGCCCGGCGCGATTGCCAGAAGCTCACCAGCAATCGACCACGTTCGAGCCGCCGCTGCGCGCGGCGCGCCAGTGCTCGGCATCTGCAACGGCTTTCAGATTCTCACCGAAGCCGGGCTGTTGCCGGGCGCGCTGGGGCGCAACCGGGGCCTCACGTTCATCTGCGAGAGCACCGAGCTAGAAGTCGCCAGCGCGCGCAGCGTCGTTTGCGCGAACTTGCGCAAAGGCGAACGCGTCTGCCTGCCGATCAACCACTTCGACGGCAGCTACGTCTGCGACGAAGCAACGCTCAGCGAACTAGTCGCGAACGATCAGATTGTGTTCAAGTATCGGAACAACCCGAACGGCTCGGTCGGCGACATCGCAGGCATCAGCAACCGCGACGGCAACGTGGTGGGGCTAATGCCCCACCCCGAGCGTGCCACCGCCGATCTGCTCGGCGGCAGCGATGGCGTCAAGTTGTTCGATGGACTGCTGCTGTCCGCAGCAGTTCCAGCGGCGTGTTAGATGCCAGCCCGACGAAGGACTTCGGCCGACACGCCAGCTTCACGCCACGTTTCCTTCGAGATGCTCATGCGCTCGCTGTATGGCTTCGCATACTTGACGAACTCGGCCTCGTGAACGGCGATGTCGACGACCTGCGCGCGAGCCTCAAGCTCGGCGTTGAGGTTGCGACGCTCTTGCATCAGCAGCAGCTCGCGCAGCGGGTTGGCGTCAGCCATTTCGCTCTCGATGGCGGCAAGACGAGACCGGATCGATTCGTCGGTGCGACGACGACCCCGCTTCTTCTTGGTGTCAGAAAGTGCGGTCAGATAGTTGCGGACCGCAGTGTTTTGGTCAAACGCGGGTTTACGCGATGCCATGGATGTTCCTCCGTTGTTGGAAGGGAATATGTACGCCCTGAAATATAGCGACCACGATCGCGAATGTCAACCATTCACCTGACGCTCGGTTTGACCGACGACGAGTACCGGCAGATCTGTGATCTGCTCGCGCGCCAGCCCAACCACCTCGAGCTGGCGATGTACGCGGTGATGTGGTCTGAGCACTGCTCTTACAAGTCGTCTCGGCTGCACCTGTCGAAGCTGCCGAGTTCGGCGCCGTGGGTGCTGGTGGGGCCCGGCGAGAACGCCGGGGTCATCGACGTGGGCGACGGCATCGCGGTGGCTCTTCGCATTGAAAGCCACAACCACCCGTGCGCGATTGAGCCGTATCAAGGTGCAGCGACCGGCGTGGGCGGCATCTTGCGAGACATCTTCACGATGGGTGCTCGGCCGATAGCGACGCTCGACGCGCTGCGATTTGGGTCGCCCGACGAAACGTTTTCTCGCTTCGTCGCGAACGGCGTTGTTGGCGGCATCTCGGGTTACGGCAACTCGGTGGGAGTGCCGACGGTTGGCGGCGAGACCATTTGGTGTGACACCTACGACGCCAATCCGCTGGTCAACGTCGCGGCGCTTGGAACGATGCCGGTCGAGCGCTTGGTGCTGGGACAAGCGAGCGCGCCTGGCGAGCTGGCGGTGCTGATGGGAGCGGCGACCGGTCGCGACGGCATAGGCGGAGTGAGCGTGCTGGCGTCGGCCGGTTTCAGCGATGACGCGGCGGCCGAAGCTGCAAAGCGTCCGAACGTGCAGGTCGGTGACCCGTATGAAGAGAAGCGGTTGATCGAGGCGTGTCTCGAGCTGCTCGACGCAGGTTTGGTGAGCGGCATTCAAGACTTGGGTGGCGCGGGCCTCACGTGCGCTGCGAGCGAGACGGCGTCGCGCGGCGGCACTGGAATGACGATTGACGTGGCCGCCGTTCACTGCCGAGAGCGCCCCATGGAACCGTTTGAAATCATGACGTCTGAGTCACAAGAGCGAATGCTGGCGATAGTCGCGCCGCAGCACTTGGCTGAGGTGCGGCGCATTTGTGAGCGTTGGGAGGTTGCCGCCAGCGTGGTCGGGCGAGTGACCGACGACGGCTACCTGCGGGTAGTCGACAGTCGAGCGACCAGCGGCCCAGATCACGACGAACGCCCCAACGACGAACTGCCAGCCGAGCCTGTTGAACTGGCGTGCGTGAGGGCGTCGACCCTTCACGACGACGCGCCGCTCTACGACCGGCCTGCTGTCGAGCCGGCCGACTTGGCTGCTCGCCACGCCGTCGACGTGTTGGCGGCGGTCGCCGCGCGCCGAGAAGGTGCCGCCGCCGAACCTCCCACGTTCAACGACGACCTGCTCGCGCTCATTGGCAGCCCGGCCCCGATCTACCGGCAATACGACCACCAGCTGTTCGCCAGCACGGTCGTTGGGCCCGGCGCCGACGCCGCGCTGCTGGCCCTGCGCCACCCGAGCACCGGCGCGCTCACCGGCAAAGCGCTGGCGGTGAGCGTCGACGGCAACCATCGTTGGTGCGCGGCCGATCCCTCTATTGGGGCCGCCGCAACCGTCGCCGAGAGCGTGATGAACGTCGCGTGCGTAGGGGCTACGCCGAAGGCGCTGGTCAACTGCTTGAACTTCGGCAACCCAGAGCACCCCGAGGTGATGTGGCAGCTCAGGAGTGCAATAGAGGGAATGGCGTGGGCGGCAGAGCGCCTGGGTGTGCCGGTGGTCGGCGGCAACGTGAGCCTCTACAACGAGGCGGGCGGCGTCGACATCGCGCCCACGCCGGTGGTGTGCACTCTCGGCGTGCGCGAGCGTCTAGACGCACCTCCGCCGGCGATGGGCGTGCGCGCCGGGCAGTCGCTCGTGCTGCTCGGCGAACCGCCAAGCCAACCACCCGCCAGCCCGCTCTTCGGGGGCAGCGCGTGGGCGTGGCACCACGGCGTGCGCGCCGGCGCGCCGGCACCGGTCGATATTGACGCGGTCGCGCGCGTCGCGTCGCTCGTCGCGAGCTTGGTCGCGAACGGCGACGTCGACGCGGTGCACGACGTCTCCGACGGCGGCCTCGCGGTGTGCCTCGCAGAGATGGCGTGCGCCAGCTCACCCAACGGCTCACCCAGCAGTTCAGCGACCAACGGTTCAACCGGCGCTCTGGTCGGCATCGACGCGCACCTCGGCGCTCCCTTCGGCACCCAGCCCGAGGCGGCGCTGTTTGGCGAAACCCACGGCCGGGCAGTGGTGGCGGTCGACCCGGCGCGTCTCGACGAGCTAACCAGCGCGGCCGCCGCGGCCGGCGTCGCCCCGACACTGCTCGGCACCGCAGGCGGCGACCGCTTCCGCATCACGCTCGCCGGCGCAGACACGCTCGACGACGCAGACGCACCCGCCATCGACCTTCCGCTCGCGACCCTGCGCGACGCCTGGCGCGGCGCGGTGCCTCGTCGGCTGGGAATGTCTGCGGGCCAGATGTGACCGCCCGCAAGCCGCGCACGCCCTACGGTGAGCGCAGTGGGCGAGCGCACCGACGATCTCAAGCCGAGGTGACCGACCCGTTAGACGAAACGCCTGGCCACAGCTGCGGCGTGTTCGGCATCTACGCGCCCGACGCGCCGGTCGCGCACCTCGCCTACCTGGGGCTGCACGCGCTGCAGCACCGAGGACAAGAGTCGGCCGGCATCGCCATCACCGACGGCGACCACATCACCGTCGTCAAAGAGATGGGCTTGGTGTCGAGCGTGTTCAACGAGCGCACGTTGGGCGGGCTGGCCGGCCACGCCGCCATCGGGCACACCCGCTACTCGACGACCGGCGCTAGCTCGTTCGACGCGAGCCAACCCTTCTATCGCGCAGCGGGCGACACGGAGCTGGCCATCGGCCACAACGGCAACCTCACCAACACGGGCGAACTAGTCGAGCGCCACGGTCTCGACGGTCGGGTGGTGAGCGACACCGACCTCGTCGCCGAGCTGCTGGCGCGACAGCTGCGCCAGCGTTCCACCGAGCAGCCGCTCGATGGATTGGCGCCTGAGCCGCAAACCGATGAAGCGCGCGAGCGAGCCTTGCTGCGTGCCGCGCTGGGCGCGGTGCTGCGCGAGCTGCGCGGCGGGTTCACGTTCACCATCGTCAGCCGGCACCACCTGGTCGGCGTGCGCGACCCGCACGGGTTTTGGCCGCTGTGCTTGGGTCGGCTGCCTGCCGACGGCGCGAGCGACCGTGTCGGGCCCGACGGCTGGGTGCTCGCGTCTGAAACGCCCGCGCTCGATGTAGTCGGCGCGCAGTTCGTGCGCGAGGTCGCCCCAGGCGAGATGGTGCTAGTCGGCCCTCACGGCAACGGCCCAGACGGCATTGGGCAAGATGGGCCTGCGTCGTTCTTCCCGTTCGCGCCCTCCACCCACCAACCCTCGGCTGCGCAGCGCGACTGCACGCCGCACGGCTGCATCTTCGAGTTCGTCTACTTCTCTCGCCCCGACTCGGTGCTGAGCGGCCGCAGCGTGGCCGCCGCACGCCACCGCATGGGCGAGCTGCTGGCGGCCAGCGCTCCAGCCGAAGCCGACTTTGTGATGCCGGTGCCCGAGTCGGGCATTCCCGCAGCGCAGGGGTTCGCGCACCAAAGCGGGCTGGCTTACCGCGACGGGCTGGTGAAAAACCGCTACATCGGCCGCACGTTCATCGCGCCCAGTCAGCAGCAGCGCTCGGTTGGGGTGCGGCGCAAGTTGAACCCGATCAAGTCAAACATCGCCGGGCAGCGCCTGGTCGTCGTCGACGACTCCATCGTGCGCGGCACCACCACTCGTGAGATCGTCGCGATGCTGCGAGCGGCCGGCGCGGCGCAGGTGCACCTGCGTGTCTCGTCGCCGCCGTATCGGTTTCCGTGCCACTACGGAATGGACACCGGCTGCGCGAGCGAGCTGCTGGCGAGCCAGCTTCAGCTCGGCGCGGGTGCCGGTGCGACAGCGGGCGAAGGCCACGCCGAGCTAGAGCGCTACCTGGGCGTCGACTCGCTCGCGTTCTTGAGCTTCGACGATCTCATCGAGGCGGTCGGCGGCACGGCCGACGGGTTTTGCACCGCGTGTCTGACCGGCGACTATCCGGTCGAGCTACCGGCGGTGGCGTTCCGGTGAGCGAGCCCGGGCTCACCTACGCCGACGCTGGGGTGAGCATCGCGGCTGGCGACGCCGCGGTCGCGCAGCTCGCGCCGCTGGCAGCCAGCACGTATCGGCCTGAGGTGCTCGCGGGCGTTGGCGCGTTCGCCTCCGCGGTCGCGCTGCCGGCCGGCTATCGCGACCCAGTGCTGGTCGCAGCCAACGACGGCGCTGGCACCAAGCCGCTCGTCGCGTCGGCGCTGCGGCGCTACGACACCATCGGGCTCGACGTGGTCGCGATGTGTGTCGACGACTTGGCGACCACCGGCGCCGAGCCGCTGTTGTTTCAAGACCAAATCACGATGGGCTCGGTCGAGCCTGCCGTCGTGCGCGACTTGGTGGCGGGGCTGGCTGCGGGTTGTGAGGCAGCAGGCTGCTCGCTCACCGGCGGCGAGGTCGCCGAGCACCCGGACGCGATGGCCGCTGGCCAGTTCGACATCTGCGGCTTCGCTGTCGGCGTGGTCGAGCGAGACCAGTTGCGCTCGCGAATCGGCACCGATGCCGTGGGTGCCACGCTGGTGGGGCTGGCATCGGGCGGCGTTCGCTGCAACGGCTTGAGCTTGGCGCGCCGCGCGCTGCTGGGCGAGGCAGCCGAGCTGTCGTGCGCCGCGCACGTCGACCGGCTGGCCTTGACGCTGCGCGAGGTCGCGCCTGGGTGTGCGAGCGACGCGGCCGGCCTCGACGCAACCGTCGGCGACGCGCTGCTGGCGCCGAGCGTCATCTACGCGCCGCTGGTGCGTCGCCTCTTCGCCGAGGCGGGCGCGCTGGGCGCGGCGCACGTAACCGGCGGCGGACTGGCGGCGAACTTGGCGCGCATCTTGAGCCCCGACGTCGACGCGGTGATAGCCCGCGGCTCGTGGCCCCAGCCAGCCGTTTTCTCCGCCATCGCCGCAGCCGGCGGCATTTCGCCCACCGAGATGGAGCGCGTGTTCAACTTGGGCGTCGGCATGGTGGTCGCTGTGCCAGCGCACGCCGCTCGCGAAGCTGTCGTGCAGGCGCACGGTTGCGGCACCGACGCGTGGGTGATCGGGAAGGTGAGCCACGGCACTGGCCAGGTCGCGCTCACCGACGACCAAGCGACCTTCACGTGACTGGCCCTCACGCGACTGGCCCAGCCCGGCTCGCTGCCGTGCGTGCAGACCTGCGCGAGCATCTGCTCGCGCACAGCGTCAAGACCGGCAGCTTTACGCTCAAGTCGGGTCGCACCAGCAGCTGGTTCATCGATGCCAAGCAAACCGCGTGTCACCCCGACGGCATCGCGCTCATCGCCGAGGCCGCGTGCTTGCTGCTGGCCGACTGGCTGTCGACCAGCCCGCCCGACCAGGCCCGGCGCCTCGACGCCATCGGTGGACTAACGATGGGTGCCGACCCAGTGGCGTTCGGCATCGCCGCGCTCGGGCCGCAGCACGGCGTGTCGCTGCGGTCGTTCAGCGTGCGCAAGGAGGAAAAAGACCACGGCGTCGAAGGCCGCATCGCCGGTGCTTTGCGACCAGGCGATCACGTGGTTGTCGCCGAAGACGTCGCCACTCGCGGCACTTCCGCGATGGCAGCGGTCGAAGTCGTTCGCGCGTTTGGCGCCGTGCCCGTCGCGCTGATGCCGGTGGTCGACCGCGGTGGCACCGCCGCCGCCCTCGCCGCGGACGCAGGCCTCGCGTACCTCCCCCTGCTCAGCGCCCCCGACTTGGGCTTTCCCTACGAGCCTTAGCCCGTGTCGCGGCGCTGGGTTGTCTATCGGGGGGGGTCTTAGACTGGGAGTTGTGAGTTCGCGGGTGTGGCGCTGGTTTGTTCGTCGGGTTGGTGTTTTGGGTATCGGGGGGGGTCGCTGGAATAGTCGTGGCCGCGTTCGCGTCGGTTGGCGCGCAGGTGTTGCCGCCTGGCACTGATAGTGATTGCGCTGGGCAGGTGCCCATCGTGGTGGCGTCTGACGAAGCGGCGCAGAGCGATCTGTATTCGTCGGCGACGTTGGCTGGTGTGCTCGACACCAGGTGCATTGTGCTGGCCGGGCCTCGCGGCGAGCCGATGTCGCCGGAGCAGGTGGCGCGCCTCGACGCTGCCGAGCCGGCTGGTTGGGTGATGGGGGGTGAGGCGGCGGTGCCGTCGGCGAAGGTCGCGGGTCGCGACCTGAAGCGGTTGAGCGGGGTTGATCGTTGGCATACGGCGCGTCTGGCTGGCGCGCTTGCGGTCGACCCTGATGGCGACGTGGTGGCGTTGACGGCGTTGACGGCGCCGGTCGCGGGCGAGCCGATCGGCACGGCGGTTGAGGTGGACGGTGTTGAGGTGCGTTTGCCGCCGGGCCTCGACGCGGACTGCGCTGGTGAGGTGCCGATTGTGGTGGCGGCTGACGCGGCGGCGCAGAGCGATCTCTACTCCGCGGTGACGTTGGCGGGCGTGTTGGACACGAGCTGCATCGTGTTGGCTGGCGCGCGTGGCGTGCCGATGCCTACTGATGAGTTCGCGCGTTTGGCGGCTGGGGCCGACGGCGGCTACGTGGTTGGTGGTGAGGCGGCGGTGCCGCCGCACAAGGTCGCGGCGTTCACGTTGACGCGGATCGGCGGGGTTGATCGTTGGGATACGGCGCGGTTGATCGGCGAAGCCGCGGTCGCCCGAGCCGCCGCCGCGGACACCACGTCGACGACCGAGGCGCGCAGCGCCGGCGGAACTTCGGGTGGCGGGTCGGGCGGCGGGTCGGCTCGTTCGTCTGGCGGTAGTCGTTCTGCAGGCGGTGGGGGTGGTTCGAGCCGTCGGGTCAGCTCTGGCGGCGGCGGCGGTGTGAGTCGGCCGCCTGCAGGCACGCCGACGGGTCCTTCGTCGGGCACGCCGTCGGGCGGCACTCCTGCGGTTACCACTTCGTCCTCTACTACTTCGTCGTCGGTGCCGGTGACGGTTCCCGACCCCGCGACTACTTCGTCGTCGGTGCCGGGGCAGTCGGGTGCTCCCACTTCTTCTTCATCGACCGTCGCGCCGGGTCAGTCGGGCACCACGACGACGACGACGGTGCCGCGGGTTGCGCCGTTTGCGCAGGTGTCGGCTGGCGGCACGCATTCCTGTGGCGTGCGGACCGACGGTTCGGTGGCGTGTTGGGGATCTGACGACGACAGCGCTGACGGTGGTGTTGATAGTGAGGGCCGGGCGACGCCGCCGGCGGGTGAGTCGTTCGCGCAGGTGTCGGCCGGTGGCACGCATTCGTGCGGCGTGCGCGCCGGTGTCGGGCCGGGCGGCGAGGCTGTCGGGTCGGTGGCGTGCTGGGGCGATAACGGCGACGGCCGGGCCACCCCGCCGCAGGGTGAGTCGTTCACCCAGGTGTCGGCCGGCGGTGAGCACTCCTGCGGCGTGCGGGCTGCTGTCGGGCCGGGCGGCGACGCCGCCGGGTCGATCGCTTGTTGGGGGCCTGATGGTTTCGATCAGTCGTCGCCCCCGGCGGGGACGTTCACGCAGGTGTCCGCGGGCGGCACGCATTCGTGCGGCGTGCGCGCCGCGGTCGGGCCGGGCGGTGAGCCGGCTGGGTCGGTGGCGTGCTGGGGCGATAACGGCGACGGCCGGGCGAGCGCGCCGTCGGGTTCGTTCACCCAGGTGTCCGCGGGCAACCGGCACTCGTGCGCCGTCAAGGTCGACGGCGCGGCGGTGTGCTGGGGCTACGACGCGCAAAGCCAGCTGACGCCGCCGCCGGGCGCGTCGTTCACCCAGGTAGCCGCGGGCGGGTTTCACTCCTGCGGACTCAAAGCCGACGCCACGATCGTCTGCTGGGGCAACGACACCGACGGCAGAACGTCGTCGACGCCGCCGGGTGCGTTCACCCAGCTGTCGGTCGGCGCCTCCCACGCGTGTGCCGTGCGTGCGGCAGCCGGGCCCGACGGCGAGCCAGCCGGCACGGTCGCGTGCTGGGGCTCAAACGGCAACGAACGCGCAACCCCACCCACCACCAGCTCGCCCGGGCAGTCCGGCACCACCACGACCTCGCCCGGGCAGCCTGGCGCGACGTCGAGCACCACAACGTCGACCACCGAGCCGGCCGGCAGCGCCGGCGCGGAGCCGATGCCCGAGCTGCCCGACACCGCGTTCACCCAAATCTCCGCCGGCAACGAGCACACCTGCGCGCTCACACAGGCCGGGACGGTTCGCTGCTGGGGCTCAGACGACGACGACCGCTCATCTCCGCCGACGCTGGCAGCCGGTGAGACCTTCACGCAGATATCGGCTGGCGGCGAGCACACCTGCGCGCTCAAAAACGACGGCACGGTCGCGTGCTGGGGCAACGACGGCAGCGACGCGAACCCCGACGGCCGGGCCACCCCGCCAGACGGCTCGTTCACCCACGTCTCCGCCGGTGCCTTCCACACCTGCGGCGTTCGTTCGGGCGGCACGCTCGCGTGCTGGGGCTTCGACGGCAACGGCCAAACCAACTCGCCGTCAGGCACCTTCACCCAAGTAGCGGCCGGCAACTCACACACCTGCGGCCTCAAAGCCGACGGCACCGTCGAGTGCTGGGGCAACAACGGCGGCGGACGCACCACACCGCCGCAAGGCGCGACGTTCACCCAAATCTCCGCCGGCGGCTCACACACCTGCGGCGTCAAAACCGACCAGACCGTCGAATGCTGGGGCGCAAACACCAACGGCCAAACCACCCTGCCCGCCGCGGCGCAAGACGCAACGTTCACCCAAATATCCGCCGGCGGCACGCACACCTGCGGCATCCAAACCGACGGCACCGCGACCTGCTGGGGCAACAACGACGACCAGCAAGCGACACCACCAACGCTGGAAACAGGCGAGCGGTTCACCCAAGTCTCAGCCAGCAGCTCGCACACCTGCGGCCTCCGCAACGACGGCACCGTCACGTGCTGGGGCAACAACGATGACGAGCAAGCATCACCGCCGGGGTTTGTGCAGGTATCGGCTGGCGGTTCGCACTCTTGCGGCGTCAAGACCGCTGGCACGATTGCCTGCTGGGGCGCAAACAACCACGGGCAGGCTACGCCGCCAGCGGGTTCGTTTACGCAGGTGTCGGCTGGCCTCTCGCATTCGTGCGGCGTGAGGACCGACGGCACTCTTGTCTGCTGGGGCGACCAGGACTCCGGCAAGGCACGGCCGCCATCTGGCGCGTTTACGCAAGTGTCCGCTGGCTGGTTCAACTCGTGTGGTGTGAAGATCGGCGGCGCAGCGGTGGTCTGTTGGGGTGGAAACGTCTGGCAGCAGGCGTCGCCGCCGCCAGGTGAGACGTTCGGGCAGGTGTCGGCTGGTACGTTTCATTCGTGCGGCGTGCGCGCTGCGGCGGGGCCGGGCGGTGAGGCTGTCGGGTCGGCGGTATGCTGGGGTTTGAACACAGACGACCAGGCTTCGCCGGTAGATGGTTCGTTTACGCAGGTGTCGGCTGGCCTCGCGCATTCGTGCGGTGTGAAGACCGACGACACGGTGGCCTGCTGGGGCAACGACGACAACCGGCAGTCGTCGTCGCCGTCGGGTTCGTTTACGCAGGTGTCGGCCGGCGGCAACCATTCGTGCGGCGTCCAAACCGACGGCACCATCGCCTGCTGGGGCAACGACAACGATGGACGGTCGACGCCGCCGTCGGGGTCGTTTATCCAGGTGTCGGCTGGCCTCTCGCATTCGTGCGGTGTGAAGACCGACGACACCGTAGCCTGCTGGGGTGCAAACGAGGACGCGCAGTCAACACCGCCCTAGCCCGAAACCAACGCCCGCACCCAGGCCCTACACCGATGCCCCAGCTCTCACCCGACCCGCGCTACTGCCTGGGTCGGGCAGCGGCGCGTTGCGGTTTCCGTCCGAGTCGTGCTGCCGGGGCGGTCGCGACGACGTGTCGTCGTGCGGCGATGCCTCCGCTATGGGCAGCGCGCAGGCCTCGCCCGTCGGGCGTGGGCGGGTCGATGCCTGCTGGTCGGCGCGGCGAGCGGGTCTAGCGGCCGACGTCGTCGCGGCTCGTTGGCTGTTCGGGAAGGGGGAAGTTGTCGGTCTCGGCGTACGGAGGCTGGCCGAAGGTATGACGCTCGCGCACGGACTTCAGGCGGTCGATGAAGTAGGCGGTGTCTTCGGTGTGCCGTTGCCAGCCGACGTAGCGGCCGGCGAGATGCGGTGCTACGAGGTCGCTGGCGAAAACCATGAAGTCGCAGGCGAAGCTGGTAAGGAGGTCGGCTCTGGCGAAGATTTGCTGCTTCGTCCATCCTGCCACCACGAATTCCTCCGCGTAGCTGGCGCCCTTGTGAACCACCGGCAGCCAACTCGGGTCTACGCCCGCCTCGGCGAACCTGGCGTGTATGACGCCGCGCAGCTCTGGCTCGACGTCGTTGAGCAGCTGTCGCACGTTGTGAATCGTGTGGCGGGTCGTGGGCGGCGGGTCTTGGAGCTTGCGGATGGCCTTGACCAGGTTCTCTGCGGTCATCGCGGCGTCGCGAACGGCGCACTTGGCGCGCAGGAACCGAGCGCCTTCGGCTCGGTGGTTGTCGCCCGCATCGAGCAGTTCGAGTTCTTCGTGGCTGGGACGTGCCTGCGTCAACGCGCCCCACAGTGCGGCGCGCGCGTCTCCCAGCGCTCGCCACGCCGCGTCGCGTGAGTCATCTGCTCGTGCCACGTCTGGCTCCTTTCCCCACCGAGGAGTGGTGCTGGTCGGCGACTCGGCGAGCAAGACGGCGCCGTCGCGTCGAAGGTCGCTCTCGTAGGTGGCGGTGAGCTTGGTGGTGCGGTGCTCCCATTCGGGCAAGTCGGTAGGAAGCACGTCGCAGCGATGCCCCGTCGCGCGTTCGGCGACGTCGTTGAGACGGGCGGCGACTTCTAAGCGGCGGGCGTAGTCGAGGTCGTCTAGCACCGCGACCAGGTCGATGTCGCTCGCTGCGCTCGCGACACCGTGCTGCACCGACCCGTAAAGCCACACCTGCGACACGCCGTCGCACGCCATCAGCGCCGCTGCCGCCTTGCGAGCGTCGTCAACCGTCGGCGCGTCCTGCACCGTCGTAGGCGTCGCATCGGGTTCGGTTGATGAAACGAGCGCGGGCTGCGTCGCCGTCGTAGCCACAGCTAGATCGTAGCCACGTCGTCGTTCACGTCAACACGCAGCCGGTGCGACGGTCGTTCATGGCGCGCGCCAGGCCGCGGAGCATGCGGAGCGCACGGTGCATGCCGAGCTGGTCGGCGACAGCCACGTGTGCTCGCCGATGTAGGGCCGCAACATCTCCGGCTGTTCGGCCCAGCGCAAGAGCCGGTCGCCGTCTTCGAGCCGCGGGTGGACGTCGTGTTCGGCCGCGAGGTCGACGTCGGGCATCACGGCCGCACTCACACGAAGCACCCGCCCGGTTATCTCGCTGATCGACGCGCCCGAATCAGCGAGCACCAAACCGCCTTGATGCGCCGCGGCGAGCGTGGCGCGGTTGATGTGCGTCGCGTTGGTCCGTTAGTCTTGGGTGCAGCGAGAGCGGCTCGGCTCTCCATTGCAGAGAGGACGACCAGATGACCGACGACCAACGCCCAGAGACCAGCGACACGCCGTCGCCAGAGGAGCGGGCGGCGGAGATGAAGCGGCGGCGGTCGAAGATTTTTGATCCGAACCTCAAGTTCTACGACGTGGAGGACCTCGCGCGTCTCTACGACGCGCCGGACCACGAGTGGCACCGCTGGCGGGTGAGTCGTCAAGACGGCGGGAAGCTCGTTCGCGTCTGACGGCCCACTCGTCTGCCGCTTCGTCGAGTGCTAGATGCTTGACGCGCTCGACGCCGTACTGCGGATCGGCAACTACTTGGTGGTGGCGGCCGCAGCGGCCGTCGGCGTTCGGTTCGCGCGGCGCGCGCGTCGACACAATCAGCTAACGCTGCATCAAGGAGACAAGCAAGATTGGCGTACTGATGTCCGGGCGCGCATCAACCGCTACCTCCGTGCTGATACCGGACGTGCGGAGCGGGACGGACTTGGGCTCCGAATCCTCCACCGCCCGTATCAAGATCCGTCGCTCAAGCCGCCTTACTTCGCTGTGTCTGTTGTGGAAATCAATGATCTCGAGCCGCGTGTCGAGGACTTGGACTCAGAGGATGTCGTGGCGCAGGACATCATCGATGCGCTCATTGAGGGGCTGGGTGAGCTGGGGCTGGGACACCTAGCGGTCGACCGTGACTGGCTGCTGGCGACCACGCTGCTCGGCGGTGCTACGGACACCATCGAACAGCGCAGCGGCGAGCTTGTCGCGGCGGCATCGCTTCCGCCGTCGGAGCTAGACCAGTACCGCTTCGCGCTGCTGCGGCACGATCCGTACATCGTTTGGGTGTACCTCATCGACCAGCAGACAGATCGGCGGAAAACCTGAGGTGAACCTCCACCGGCAGCACAGCTTTTGCACCGGCCCGTATCGGTTGCCCGCCGCTGCCTCTGCTGGGCGCGACGCGCGCGGGGTCGGTTACGCTTTGGGCGACTCGAGGGCCTGAGGAGGGCGACCGAATGCGTTGGTTGACGAAGCTGATTTGCGGGGGGGGGTTGCCCTTTTAGTTGGTGCCGGGTTCGCGGCTTTTGCGGCGACGGCTGGTTCGCAGGTGCTGCCGCCTGGCACTGACGGCCCCGCGAGTGCCTGCGCGGGGCAGGTACCGATTGTGGTGGGCTCTGACGAAGCCGCGCAGAGCGACCTCTACTCGGGGGCGACGCTGGCAGGGGTGCTCGACACCACGTGCATCGTGTTGGCGGGCGCGCGGAACGAGCCGATGCCGACGGCGCAGCTGGCGCGTCTCGACGCGGCGCTCGCTGATCCCTCTGTTGCGGGTTGGGTGATGGGCGGCGAGGCTGCGGTGCCTGCGGCGAAGGTCGCGGGGCGGAACTTGAAGCGCCTGAACGGGGTTGATCGGTGGCACACGGCGCGGCTCGCGGGTGCGGTGGCTGCCGACCCCGCCGGTGACATCGCCGCGCTCACCGTCGCGACCGCGCCTGTCGCAGGCGAGCCAAGTGGCTCGACGGTGATCGTCGACGGCGCGGAGGTGCGCTTGCCGCCGGGGCTTGACGCGGACTGCGCAGGGCAAACTCCCATCGTCGTCGCGACCGACGCGGCCGCGCAGAGCGACCTGTATTCGGCGGTGACCCTCGCGGGTGTGCTGAACACGACGTGCATCGTGTTGGCGGGTGCGCGTGATGAGACGATGCCGACGAGTGAGTTCGCGCGCCTCGCGGCTGCCGACGCTGCGGGCTACGTGGTCGGCGGCGTGGCGGCCGTGCCTGCCAACAAGATCGCCGCGTTCGCGTTGACGCGTATCGGCGGCGCCGATCGTTGGCACACGGCCCGGCTAATCGGCGAAGCCGCGGTCGCTCAAGTCGCCGCGGCCGCGTCGACCACGACGACCACCGAGGTGCGCAGCACTGGCGGAACCTCCGGCGGCGGGTCCAACCGCTCGGCTGGCGGTTCCGGCGGGGGCGGTTCGAGCCGTCGGGTGACTTCCGGCGGCGGTGTCAGTCGCGCACCCACTGGCCCGTCGTCCGGTCCGCAGACGGGCACACCGTCGGGCGGCGTTCCTGCCACCGGTACCACCTCGACAACCTCGACGACGCAGCCCACGACGACCACCTCGACGATGCCAGCCGACACGTCCACCTCGACGACAGTTCCCGACGACACGACAACTACCTCGTCGTCGTCGGTTCCGGAGTCCACAACTACTTCGTCGACTCAGCCCACGACGACCACGACGACAACCACCAGCACCACGACCACCTTGGTGCCCCTCGGCGGCAGCAACTTGCCGCAAGCGCCAGACCTTGTTTCGGGATTGCTGGTGTTTGCGCAGGTGTCGGCCGGTGAGGCGCATTCGTGCGGACGACGTCACGACGGCACCGTCGCGTGCTGGGGCTCAAACGCCGAGCGGCAGTCGTCTGCGCCCGCACCGTTGGCGGGTCAGCGGTTCACCCAAGTCTCTGCTGGTCGCGAACATTCGTGCGCGCTGACCAGCGGCGGCACGGTGGCGTGCTGGGGCGCGGCGGGTAACGGGCGGTCGTCGCCGCCTGCGCTCGCGCCAGGTGAGTCGTTCGCCCATGTGTCGGCTGGCAGCTTTCATTCGTGCGCGCTGAAAGACGATGGCGCGGTCGCGTGTTGGGGGTTCAACGCCAACCAGCAGTCGTCGCCGCCTGCGCTGGCACCGGGTGAGTCGTTCGCGCAGGTGTCGGCTGGCAACGCGCACAGCTGTGCCGTCAAGAGCGACGGGTCGGTCGCGTGCTGGGGTTCTAACGGCGACCGGCAGGCATCGCCGCCTGCGCTGGCGCCAGGTGAGTCGTTCGCGCAGGTGTCGGCTGGCAACGCGCATTCGTGCGCGGTCAAAGCCGATGGGTCGGTCACGTGCTGGGGTAAGAACGACCGCGGGCAGGCCTCAGCTCCCGCGCTCGTGCCAGGTGAGTCGTACTTACAGGTATCGGCTGGCAAGTCGCATTCGTGCGCGCTGAAAAGCGACGGCACGGTCGCCTGCTGGGGCGCTGATGACAACGGCCAGGCATCACCGCCACAGCTTGGCGAAGACGAGTCGTTTACCCAGGTCGCCGCTGGCGGCGACCACTCGTGCGCGGTGAAAGCCGACGGCGCCGTCACGTGCTGGGGCGCCGACGACGACGGACAGCTGACACCGCCCGTGCTCTTCACGCAGGTGTCCGCCGGTGCCAGCTATTCGTGTGCGACGAAAGCTGATGGGTCGGCTGTTTGCTGGGGCGCGAACGATCGCGGCCAGGCTGCGCCGCCGGTGCCGATGCAAGACGCTCCGTTTGCGCAGGTGTCGGCTGGCGACTTTCATTCGTGTGCGGTGAGCAGCGACGGGTCGGTGGCGTGCTGGGGTTCCAATATCTTCCAGATGTCGACGCCACCGACGTTGATGCCGGGCGAGCAGTTCACGCAGGTATCGATCGGTTTCACGCACTCGTGCGCGCTGAAAAACGACGGCACCGTGGCGTGCTGGGGCCATGACGGGGTAGGACAGTCGTCGCCGCCGACGCTGGCGTCGGGCGAGTCGTTTACGCAGGTGTCTGCGGGGCGTACCCATACGTGCGCCGTGAAGAACAACGGCACGGTCGTCTGCTGGGGCGATAACGGCAGTGGCGACACAGGCCCCGACGGCCGAGCGTCGCCGCCTGCTGGGTCGTTCACGCAGGTGTCTGCTGGTAAGTCTCATACGTGCGGATTGAAGACCGATGGCACAGTTGTGTGCTGGGGCTTCGACGGCGATTCAGACGACGGCGGTGGCCCTGACGGCCGAATAGTGCCGCCCGCGGGGTCGTTCACGCAGGTGTCTGCCGGTGAAGATCACTCGTGCGCAGTCAAGCGCGACGGCACGGTCGCGTGCTGGGGCTCAAACGCTGACGACCAGTCGTCGCCGCCGACGCTGCAGCAAGGCGAGGCGTTCACCCAGGTGTCTGCTGGCGGTTCCCACTCGTGCGCCGTCAAGCACGACGGCACTGTCGTGTGTTGGGGTTTTGACGGTGCCGGACGAGCGTCGCCGCCCGCGCCCTAACTCCAGCTCCACGCCTCAGCGAACGCATTGACCTGTGAAACGCGCGCCTCGTCAGGGACAGCAGCGCCCGCGCCCCAGCTCTAACCCCTCGCCCACGTCATCTGCGCCGGGCACAGCCAGCGCGTTTGCTGCCTGAGCCGTGCGCCGCCGACGCGAGGTCGTCGGCATCGGTCCGCGTCGCGACGGGTAGGGTGCGCGTCGTGGAGCGAACGTACGGTGCGCAGTTGCTCGGTTGGCGGGTGGGAGAGCGGCTGGCGGCGGTGTACGGCGACGCGCCGCGGCGCATTACGGGCGGGCTGGTGTTGTGCGACGCCGGCGTGTCGGTCAGTGACTACTGCGCGTCGCACGTGTTCGTGGCTGCTGCGGTGGCCGCTGATCCGCGACTTGCCGTCGAGCATCAGCTTTTCACCACCGTCGAGCCAATCGAGTCGCTGCTGGCGTACGCGGAGCAGCCGCCGTCGTTGCGGGCGCATCTCGGCGACGACACGTGGGTGTCGACGCTCGAACGGGCAACGCTTGAGGCGGTCGACGCGGCGCATTTGCCCAGCCTGCAGGTTGAACTCGCGGCGCACGCGTTGAACCTCGGGCTGGCAGGCGACGCGGCTGGCATCGTCGCCGTGGCAGACGACCTGGGCTGGCATCGTGCGCTGCGCAAGCTGCGGAGCCTCGTCGCCGTCATGTGGGCTCGACGGCCCGCCAACCACGACGGCGTGCCTGAAGCGCTGCTGCACCCTCGCTATCGGCGTCTCGCCGAGCCGCCGGCGAGGGCCGAGACCGCCGACTGGGTCGTCATCGACGACCCGATGCGCGAGATCGGCGACATCAGCGAGGCCAGCGAACTGGACGCGACGCACCGCGTTGCGTGGATTGAGCAGCCTGCCTGCACGGTTGACGTTGTCCGCTACTAGCACCGATCCGATCATTCTGGAGCGCGACTACATCCAGCACCACATCATCTGCGCGCTCGCGTCGCTCGAAGACCCGAGGTACACCTTGAAAGGCGGCACGCTGGAACGGGTGTGCTGCTTGCTAGGACACCGGTTTTCCGACGACCTGGATTTTGACGGCACCGGCACGCGCGCCAGCTTCCTCGTCGCTCTCGGCGAAGCGCTGCTCCGGGCCGAAGCGACCAGTGGCATCGCGCTCCGGATGGAGCCGCGCTCCGCGCCCCACCAAGTCGCCCTCATCCACTGGCACGACGACCCGCGACGATTCATCAAAGTTGACTTGAGCCTGGACCCCAACGACCACCTGCCCACCCAGATGTGGCCGGTCTTGCCCAACTACGACGACCTGCCGCCGTCGCCGCCGATACGCGGCTACACCCTCGAGAGCCTCGCCTGCGTCAAGCTCGCGTGCCTCGCCGCCCGGCGCAAGCCGCGCGACTTCTACGACTTCGACCGGCTCATCGCCGCTGGCGTCGACCTCGACGCAGCCTGGGCGCTACACGTAACCGACGTCGACATCAGACGAGCACGCGGTGTCTCCCAAGTTGACCCCACCAAGACACGCAGCAGCTACCAAGGCCGCCTGCCTGAACTCACCCGCCGATGGGAGCCGTTTCTCGCCGCAGGCGCCATACCCGGCAGCCCAGCGTTCGAGCCCATCTACCACGCCGTCGACGCCGCCGTCGTGCGCTGCGATGCGCGCTGGCGAGAACAGCTCACTCCCGAGGAACTCGCCTACCGCGGCAGCCTGCCCAAAGACCCCGCGACCGAGTCGTCTGCCGAGCACCGGGCCCGCTAGATCAGACTCGCGCACAGGCGTGCGTCGACCAGCCGCGTAACCGTCGTCCGCCTCGCCCAGCGGGTCAGCAACATCTCGGCCCATGCTTCGTCAGCCAACGACCGCATGCAACTGGTCACGGGCGCACTGCGGCGGGTGACTTACAATGTGGTTTGTCGTCTGGCAGCCAGGAAAGCGTGCGCGATGCGTTGGTTAACGAGGTTGAGTATCGGGGGGGGGGTCGCCGGAATAATGGCGGCCGCGCTCGCGGTTAGCGCGGGGTCGCAGGTGCTGCCGCCGGGCGCTGACGGCCCGGCTGGCGACTGCGCGGGGCAGCTGCCGATCGTGGTGGGATCTGACGAAGCGGCGCAGTCTGATTTGTATTCGGCGGCGACGCTGGCTGGCGTGCTGAACACCACGTGCATCGTGTTGGCGGGCGCGCGCGACGAGCCGATGGACGTGGCGCAGGTGGCGCGTCTGGACGCGGCGTTGGCTGGTTCGTCTGGCGCTGATTCGGCGGGCGCAGGTTCGTCTGGCGTCGGTTCGCCAGTAGAGGGTTGGGTGATGGGCGGCGAGGCGGCGGTGCCCGAGGCGAAGATCGCGGGTCGCAGCTTGAAGCGGCTGAACGGGGTTGATCGGTGGCACACGGCGCGGCTCGCGGGCGCGGTGGCTGTTGACCCGACCGGCGATATTGCGGCGTTGACGGCGGCGACCGCGCCGGTGGCGGGCGCGGCGGGCGGCAGCTCGGTGACGGTCGACGGCGTTGAGGTGCGGTTGCCGCCGGGATTGGATGCTGACTGCGCTGGGCAAGTGCCTATTGTCGTGGCGGCCGACGCGGCGGCGCAGAGCGACCTCTACTCCGCGGCGACGCTCGCGGGCGTGCTCGACACGAGCTGCATCGTGTTGGCGGGTGCGCGCGGCGAGCCGATGCCGACGGCGCAGTTCGCGCGTCTCGCGGCTGCTGACGCTGCTGGCTACGTGGTCGGCGGCATCGCGGCGGTGCCAGATGAGAAGGTCGCGGCGTTCGCGTTGACGCGCATCGGCGGCGCCGATCGTTGGGAGACCGCGCGGCTGATCGGCGAGGCCGCGGTCGCGCAAGCGGCGCGCGCCGCAGCAGCGACCACGACGACGACCGAGGCGCGCAGCGCTGGTGGCAGTTCCGGTGCCAGCTCCAGTCGCTCCGCTGGTGGCAGTTCGAGTCGGCGGGTCAGCTCCGGCGGCGGCACGAGCCGCACTCCTTCCGGCGGCGGTGTCAGTCGTCCGACCACGGGCCCGTCGACGGGCACACCGACCGGCGGCGTTCCGGCCACCGGCACGACGACGACTTCCTCGACCACGACGACGTCGCCGACCGCGCCCGAGCCCGCCGTTCCGACCACAGTGCCCGCTTCCCCAACCTCGTCAACTTCCACGACCGCTGCCGGGCCCGCCGGCACGACGACGACGTCCTCGACCACGACGACATCGCCGACCGAGCCCGAGTCCGCCGTTCCGACCACAGCGCCCGCTTCCCCAACCTCGTCAACCTCGACTTCCGTTGCTGAACCCACGACGACGTCGTCGAGTTCGACGACAACGACAACGATGCCGGTGCAAGGTGCGAGGTTTACGCAGGTGTCGGCTGGCGGGTCGTATTCGTGCGCACGGAAGAACGACGGCTCGGTCGTGTGCTGGGGTCTCGACGACAGCGGGCAGGTGTCGGCGCTGCCGGTGCTGGCGGCTGGTGAGTCGTTCACGCAGGTGGTCGCTGGCACCAGTCACTCGTGCGCGCTGCAGGGCGACGGGTCGGCGGTGTGCTGGGGTGCCAACGTCTTCGGGCAAGCATCGCCGCCGTCGCCGCCGGCGGGTGAGACGTTTACGGACGTGTCCGCGGGCACCAGTCACTCGTGTGGGGTGAAGGCCGACGGCTCGGTCGTGTGCTGGGGTTGGGACGGCGCGATTTCGTTTCTCGGCCAAGGCCCTACTGGGCAGCTGGATGCGCCGAGCGGCACCTTCTCGCAGGTGTCGACTGGTCACGGACACTCGTGCGGCGTTCGTTCGGGCGGCGAGTCCGACGGCGCCATCGCGTGCTGGGGCAGCAATCTGGACGGAGAGGCGTCGCCGCCAGCAGGATCGTTCACGCAGGTAGCGGCTGGCACCGCTCATTCGTGCGGGCTGAAGACCGACGGCACAATTCGCTGTTGGGGTTCTACGTCACATGGTCGGTTGTCGCCGCCTGGACTCGCTGAGGGTGAGACGTTTACCCAGGTTTCGGCTGCCGTGTCTCATTCGTGCGCGCTAAAGGGTGACGGCACGGTCGTGTGCTGGGGCGACAACGAGTCCGGACGGTCGACGCCGCCAGACCTCGCCGAGGGTGAGACGTTTACCCAGGTTTCGGCCGGCACCGCTCATTCGTGCGGGCTGAAGAACGACGGCACCATCGCGTGCTGGGGCAACAACGACGACGGCGAGTCAACGCCACCCGACCCCGACGCCGGCTGATCCTCGGCGCTTACCGAACGGCCCGCTCGCCGCAGTCAGCTGCGCGCCGAGCAGCGCGTCAGCGTCTGCCCCCTCTAGCGAGGCCGCCGCCCTGCGCCTGGCACCGCTAGTGGTCGTTGTCGATCGTTCGGGGGCGCACTTCAAGGTGTCCGACTTCTACCACGTCATTGATGGGATTGATTCTGTAGAAGACGTGGATCTCGCCGACGGACGCTGGCAGTGACCGTCGCAGGATGACATGGCTCTCGCTGCGCGACGCTTGCTCGCCGTAC
>CAYRJD010000040.1:0-9246 GCA_964424585.1 uncultured Acidimicrobiales bacterium
GAGCAGCTGGTCGACCCACAGGTTGGCTTCGTCCTGCGGCGTCGCCGCGAGCTGCCGCTCAGCCGCCGCCGCGTCGCGCGACGGCGGCACCTGACCCAGCAACCCTTGCAGCACATCCAGCCGCAGCTGAATGTTCGCCAGCCGCACCTGCTGCCGCTCCAGCCGCGAGTCGACATCCTCGCCCGCCGCCGCATCAGCCGAACTCGTCGGCGTGAGACCCACGCTCTGCTCAGCCAACGCCACCCGCACGTCAAGCTGATCGACGCGTCGGTCGAGCTGGCGGATCTCGTCGCTGAACTCCATCCGCCAACTCTCCATCTCAGCGCGCAACTCCCTGCCGAGGCTGGCCGTCGCCGCGAGGGACTCATCACGCGCCGCTCGGATCTCGAGTCGCAGTTCTGCGCCGAGGTTGGCCGTCGCTTCGAGCGCCTCCTCACGTACCGCTTGGATCTCGACTCGCAGCTCGGATGTGTTGTCAGCGATCTCGGTTCGCAGGGCGTCGTACATCGCCCAGCCCCCGCCGCACATCGCCAGCAACACCACAATCAGCGCCGCCACCCACGGCGCCACCGCCGACGACGTGACGCGCCACAACCCCGCCGCCCTCTTCAGCCGCGCCAGCTCAGCGAAAAACCACGGCGGCGGCTCCTGCTCAGTCTCACGGCGTGGCCCAGCAATGCTCACGGGTTTCACAATAGTTACCTCCTGGATCAACAGAGGACGACCTGTTCGCCCTCACTCGAACCGCCGAACGTAGACGACCAACGCGACGCGACCGCCTGGATTTATTTCCCGCGATGCGTCTCGTTCGCCGCGATCTCCCCCGCCGACCGACGCCGACGCCGATCGACGACGCCGCTAGAACGCGGCGGTGGTTAGAACGCGGCGACCAGCACCGACACACCGCGCGGCGTGACCGACGCGACGTCGAAGCGGACGCTGTCGTAGCTCTGCCTGCGCGCGGGTTCGTCCGCGAAGAGCTGCCCGTCGGCGCGCTGCGAGCTGGCGCGCAAGCTCGACAGGTACTCCCTCGCGAGGTTGCGCAGTCGTCGCTGCTTGTCGACCGTGACCGCGTCGAAGCCGCTGCCGAACCGGTCGGTCGAGCGCGTCTTCACCTCGCAGAACACCAGCGCGCTGCCGTCGGTCACGATGAGGTCGATCTCGCCGCTGCGACACCGCCAGTTGCGCTCGACGGTGGCGTAGCCGCGCTGGGCGTACCACGCCTCCGTCGCCTGCTCGCCCTGACGACCAAGCTCGTGACGTGGGTCTGCTGCGCTCACGCGCACCACCGTAGGAAATCGCCGCGCAGCGCCCGCCCGAGTTTCCGTCTGGCGGGACACCGGCTTGGCATCATCGACCACGATGAGCGAGCTGTTGTGAAGCGAGAGTTGGGTGACTGGCAGACGCCGCGCGCGCTGGCGGCCGAGGTCGTCGCGCTGCTGCGGCGGCGAGGCGTCGCGTTTGGGCGGGTGCTTGAGCCGACGTGCGGGGCGGGCGCGTTCATCGAAGCTGCGATGCCGTTCGCCGATGAGATCGTCGGGCTGGACATCCAGCGCTGCCACGTCGAGGTGGCACAAAGGCGGTCTGGAGTCGAGGAGGCTCGGCGGCGGTTCGGAGTGGAGGCGGAGGCGCGACGGCGGTTCGGTGAGTGCTGCCGCGTCGACGTGCGACAGGGCGACATCTTCACTACCGACGTGTCGCGCATCGCGTGGCGCACGCGCGGGCCGCTGCTCGTGCTCGGCAACCCGCCGTGGGTCACCAACGCCGAGCTAGGTCGGCTGGCAAGCTCGAACGCGCCGCTCAAGGCGAGCCAAGCGGGCCTCGCCGGGCTCGACGCGATCACCGGCGCGGCGAACTTCGACATCGCCGAAGCCATTGTCACTAAGTGCTTGACAGAAACCGCTGGCGAGCCCCGCACGCTCGCAATGCTGCTGAAGACCGCCGTCGCCCGCAAGGTGCTGGAGCGCATCTGGGCCAACGGCTGGCCGCTGCTGTGCGCGTCGGTGCACCGCTTCGACGCGCGAGCGACGTTCGGCGCGGCGGTCGACGCGTGCCTGCTGGTTGCCACGGTCCGCGTCGACCACGCCGCCAGCGGCGTGCACGAGCCGACGGGCAGCAGCGACATGCGCGTGCCCGACTACCCGTCGCTGGTCGCGACCGAGCCGACGCGCGTGATGGGCTTCGTTGGCTCAAAGCTCGTCGCCGACGTCGACGCCTACCACGCGGCTGCGGCGGTCGACGGCATCAGCCCCGTCGAGTGGCGTCACGGCGTCAAGCACGACGCCGCGCAGGTGATGGAGCTGACGCGCTCGGCGACCGGCTGGCGCAACGGCTACGGCGAGCTGGTCGACGTCGAGGCGCGGCACCTCTTCCCTTACCTCAAGTGCACCGACGTGGCTCGCGGGCGCACGCCGGTGCGCCGTGTCATCGCGACGCAACGCAAGCTGTCCGACGACACCGACCAACGACGCGCGCCGGCGACTGATGCCGCGCGCTGGCACCGTCCCCTCTATCCCTGCTGCGACCACCGGAGAGCCGCCATGTCCGCATCGCCCGTCGGCGACTTCACGCTGCACGAAGGTGACGTGCGCGACGCTTACGGGGCGTGGCCGACGCCCGTCACGATCATCAGCGACGGTGCCTACGGCATCGGCGGCTTCCCCGGCGACCCTCGGACGCCAGCCGAGCTGCCTGACTGGTACCGAGACCACGTGGCTGCGTGGTCGCAGCACGCCCACCCGTCATCGACCCTCTGGTTCTGGAACACCGAGATCGGCTGGGCGACCGTCCATCCCCTGCTCGTTGAGCACGGATGGCAATACGAGCAGTGCCACACCTGGAACAAGGGCAAGGGACAGATCGCCGGCAACGTGAACGGGAACAGCATTCGTCGGTTTCCGACCGTCACCGAGGTTTGCGTGATGTACTCTCGCACTCCCCTGGTCACGTCGCACCACGGTGAGCCGGCGCCCGATGACGGCGCGCCGTCGGCTAACGACAAGGTGCACATGCAGCAGTGGCTCCGCTCTGAGTGGAAGCGAACCGGGTTGCCCTTTCGCATGGCGAACGACGCTTGCGGGGTGAAAGACGCGGCGACCCGCAAATACTTCGACCAGGGACGGCTCTGGTATTTCTCGCCACCGTCAGTCATGGAACAGTTGGTCGACTTTGCTAATAGCCACGGCGACCCTGCCGGCAGGCCCTACTACTCGCTAGACGGCCGAGCGCCGGTCACGTCTGATGAATGGTCGAAGCTGCGCTACAAGTGGAACTACCAGCACGGCATTGTGAACGTCTGGGAGCGTCCATCGCTCAGAGGTGCCGAACGCTACCGAGGCTCGGGCCAACGAGCTGCACCCAGAGTGCACAAGCCGTCAAAGCTCTCCACCACTCACCTCAACCAGAAGCCGCTAGAGATGATGCGATGGATAGTCGGTGCCTGCACCGACGCCGGCGATGTGGTGTGGGAGCCCTTTGGCGGTCTCGCGTCTGCCTCGGTTGCCGCTGTCGAACTTCGCCGTCACGCCTTCGTCGCCGAGCAGGTGCCGCAGTTCGCTTCTCTAGCGAGAGAACGACTTTCGGAAGCGATGCTGCTCTCTCGGTTGCCTGGCGACGCGCAACGCCTCACACCTACCGGCGGAGCAAGCCCGCCAGTGCCTCTCGCGCATCAACTCTCTTGGCGGAAGACTTTGACTCCAGCGAGGTGCTGCACAGCCATCAGCCAGAGCGCTACCCGCTAGCAGTTGCTTCGCTTGTGTCGAACTCTGCCCCTGCAATCGAAAGCCGTTGACGTTCGATTGCTGAAGATTTGCGGTCCGATCTGAGGTGTCTTCCGGCTCAATCACCAGGTAGCGAGGTGGCTTGGAGTAGTGAGCATCGCGTCGACGAGCCACGCTCTCCGCGTCGACCGACAACACGCCAATGATCTGCGGACGTCCATGCGTCACGTTCTCCAGCATCCAAGCAGCCACTACGAGTTGAACGCTCTTGTCTCGAAGCAGGTTTACAGACTCTCTGAACCTGCCAGTGAGTTCCGTGCTCAGGGTATACCAGGCCTTGATCTCGAAGCCAGCGTCTTGATACTCCGACGACGTGTTGTAGAGCGCGGCGTCAGGAAAGTAGGGGTCTTGTCGCCGCCAGACCAGCTCGGCGGACTTAGAGGCCTGCGACAGCTCACGAACAATCCTGTCTTCCATGATGTTGCCGACGAATGGCGACAGCTTTGAGACCATCCTTGAGAGCACGTTGGCGTCGCCCGGATCGGACGGCGTGACCGACAGGATGTCAACGGTGGTGCCCACTTGCGCCTTCAGCGCCGCCTCGGCCTCGGCCATCGCAGCGGCAACGAGATCGCCTGCGTCCTCTGTCACTTGGGCAACCTCCGGCGCGACGAAGCGGTTGGGCGCGGGAGCGGGCACGTCGGCCGCGTCAACCGACGCAGCTGGCGGGGGGCGCTAGTTGCGCTTCTCGCGGATGCGGGCAGCCTTGCCGATGCGGTCGCGGATGTAGTAGAGCTTGGCTCGGCGGACGTCGCCGACCGCGATCCGCTCGATCTTGGCGATGGTCGGCGCGTGCAGCGGGAACGTCCGCTCGACGCCGACGCCGAAGCTGATCTTGCGCACGGTGAACGACTCCGACACACCCGCGCCTCGTCGGGCGATCACGTAGCCCTCGAACACCTGCGTCCGCTGGCGGTTGCCCTCAACGACGCGCACGTGCACCCGCACTGTGTCGCCCGGGCGGAACTCGGGAATGTCGTCGCGCATGTGTTCTGCGTCGATGAGGTCTGTTGCACGCACCTGCCCAACGCTACCGGCGTTCGTGCTCGCTGCGACTCGACAGGCTCGGCAGCTCGCAGCCGAACTCTGCGAGCGCCGACCGGTCGGCGTCGGTCAGCCCGCGGCGGCGCAGCAGGTCTGGCCGCAGCCGGGCGGTGCGCACCAGCGCCATCGCGTGACGCCAGCGAGCCACGAGCGCGTGGTCGCCGCTCGTCAGCACTTCCGGCACCGCTAGACCCTCTATTACAGCCGGCCTCGTGAACTGCGGATGTTCGAGCAAGCCGCCCACGAGGCTCTCGGCGACGACCGAAGCGTCGTTGCCGAGCACGCCGTCGACGAGCCGCGCGACGGCCTCGACGATCACCATCGCGGCGAACTCGCCGCCCGCCAGCACGTACTCGCCGACCGACACCTCGCCGTCGACGAGGTGCGTGCGGATGCGATCGTCGACGCCTTCGTAGCGTCCGCACAGCAAGCTGAACCCGTCGAGCGCGGCTAGCTCGTGCGCCATCTGCTGGTCGAACCGACGGCCGCCGGCGTCGAGCAGCAGCAGCGGGCGCGGCGGCGCGGCGGCCCGCACCGCGGCGAACGTCGTGTCGGCGCGCAGCACCATGCCGGGGCCGCCCCCGAACGGCGCGTCGTCGACGCTGCGGTGCGCGTCAGTGGTCTGCGAGCGCAGGTCGACGCAACGGACGTCGAGCCGTCCGGCGTCGCGGGCTCGCCCCAAGATGCTGAGCCGCGCCATCGCGTCGAGCTCGTCGGGAAAGATGGTGAACAGGTCGATGCGCATCGGACGTCTTGAGGTTGGTCGGCTACTGACTGGGCGGCTGCGAGCTCGGGGGCTGCGAACTCGGCGGCTACAGGTCGAACAGGCCGTCCGGCTCGTCGACGTGCACCTCGCCGTCGGCGACGGACGTGACGAAGGTGGCGGGCACGAGCGCGCCGGTGTCGAGCTCGAGCAGGTCGGCTTGCGGGTTGGCGACGACCGCCTCTACTCGCCCGCGCCGCGCGCCGACGCGGTCGACGAGCGTGGCGCCGATGAGGTCGTGCACCCACAGCTCGTCGTCGTCGACGATTGGCTCGGCCCACAGCGGCATTCCCGCCAGCGCTCGGGCGGCTTCGGGGGTGTCGACGCCTCTGAAGCGCACCAGCATGCGGTCGCGGTGCGGCCGAGCCGTCTCGACCACCAGCGCGCCCGCCGGTGAGGCAAACTCGCTCGCCGGCTCGAAGCGGTCGGTGCGGTTGGTGATGAGCCGCACCGACACCTCGCCTGTGAGCCCGTGCGGCTTGGCGACGTGGGCGACTTCGAGCATCCCGTCCGGCGGGGCGGGCGGCGGAGCCAGCGGCCGCTCAGCCGTCGAACTCGACCTCTACCTCGATGCCGTCCTTGCGTCCCGCCGCCACGACGAGCGCACGGATGGCGTTGGCGACCCTGCCCCGCTTGCCGATGACCCGCCCGATGTCGTCGGGGCTGACCTTGGCCATCATCGTGATCTTCTTGTCGGTCTGGGTGATCTCGACCTCGACCTCATCGGGTCGGTCGACCAGGTGGCTGATGATGTACATCAGCACCTCTTCGGCGACGGTGGTGGGGGCTTGGGCTTCGGTGGTCATGGTGGTGCTCTGGGTTGTCGGTTTGCTGGGTCGTCGGTGCGCTGGGTCGTCGGTTGGCCCGGTCGTCGGTGCGCTGGGCTAGCTGGCTGACTTGGCGTCGGCCTTGGCGGTCTCGAACGCTTCCCACGCGCCGGTGATCTTGAGCAGCTTCTCGACCCGCTCGGACGGCTGGGCGCCGTGGTTCAGCCAGTGCACGGCTCGCTCTTCGTCGATCTTGATGACCGACGGCTCGGCCCGAGGGTCGTAGTGGCCGAGCGTCTCGATGATGCGTCCGTCGCGCGGCGACCGGCTGTCGGCCGCGACGACGCGGTAGGTCGGTTGCTTCTTCTTGCCCATGCGCTTGAGGCGCAGACGTACTGCCATGTCGGTTGGGTTGCTCCGTGATCGGTGTGCGGGTCGGGGTGCTGGCCGCAGGGTAACGCCCTCGCGGGCTAGCGGTTGGGGAGCTGGAGGTCGAGGTCGGAGATGTCGACCGGGGGCGCGACGGGTGGGCGGCCTTTGGGGGTGACGCGGCTGCCGGAACCACGGCCGCTGGGGGTGCGACCTCCGCCGGTGCGGCCGCCGGAGGCGCCGCCGGTGCGCTTCGAGCCGCCGTGCTTGCCCTTGGTCGTTCGTCCGCCTCGGGCGCCCGCCGCCTGCTTGCCCTTCGAGCGGCCACTCTTACCGCCGCGCCCGGCGGTGCGGCGTTTGGTGCCGAAGCCTGACATCTCGTTCATCATCTGGCGCATCTGCGCGAACTGCTTGATCAAGCTCGACACCTGCGCCACGGTGGTGCCGCTGCCCCGGGCGATGCGTGCTCGTCGTGAGCCGTCGATCATCTGCGGCTGCGTCCGCTCGGCGGGCGTCATCGAATACACGATCGCCTCGGCGGTGCCGATCCGTCCGTCGTCGAGGTCGACGTCGGCTAGCTGGCGTCCGACGCCGGGAATCATCGACATCATCTGGTTGAGGTTGCCCATCTTCTTGAGCTGGTGGAGCTGCGTGATGAAGTCGTCGAACGTGAACGACCCGTCCAGCAGGCGCTGCGCGGCGGCCTCGGCCTCGTCGGCTTCGTAGACGGCTTCGGCGCGCTCGATGAGCGTGAGCACGTCGCCCATGCCCAGGATGCGGCCCGCCATCCGCTCGGGGTGGAAGTGCTCGAACTCGTCGATCTTCTCGCCCACCGACGCGAAGGCGATGGGCCGCCCGACGACCTCGCTGACCGACAGCGCCGCGCCGCCGCGGGCGTCGCCGTCGAGCTTGGAGAGGATGACGGCGTCGACTTCGAGCGTCGCGTGGAACGACTGGGCGGTGGCGACGGCGTCTTGCCCCATCATCGAGTCGACGACGAGGAACGTGTAGGTCGGGCTGACGGCGTCGGATATGCGCGCCACCTGCGTCATCAGTTCGGCGTCGACGGCGAGCCGTCCGGCGGTGTCGACGATGAGCACGTCCTTGCCGTGGGCGTCGGCTTGGGCGCGTCCCGCGGCGGCGGTCGCTACGGGGTCGCCGGCGGCGATCGCGTCGGCGTCGGTCGCGGGCGCGTCAACTCCCGCGTGAGCGCCGGGCGCGGGCGCGGCGTTTTCTTGCGGGCCGAACCCGTCGGCGCTCCACACGCCGACGCCGATCGGCCGAGCGAGGGTGCGGAGCTGCTCGACCGCCGCTGGTCGTTGGAGGTCGGCGGCGACCAGCAGCGGGTTGCGCCCCTGCGTCTTGCACCAGGCGGCGAGCTTGGCCGCGGCGGTCGTCTTGCCCGAGCCCTGCAGCCCAGCCAGCAAGATGACGGTGGGGTGCGCGTCGAAGGTGACCTCGATGCTGTCGCCGCCGAGCGTCGCGGTCAGCTCGTCGTCGACGATCTTGATGACCTGCTGGCCGGGCGTGATGCTGGCCGACAGCTCTTCGCCAGCGCAGCGGGTGCGCACCCGCTCGACGAATGAGTTGACGACGCCGACGTTGACGTCGGCCTCTAGCAGCGCGAGCCGGATGTCGCGTACGACTTCGTCGACGTCGGCGGTCGACAGACGGCCACGGCCTTTGAGCCGTCCGAGCAGCCCGTCGAACCGCTTGGAGAGTGCGTCAAACACAGCGCGGCGAGGCTACCGGTGGGGGCGTGAGACGCCCGTCTGGGGTGGCTACGGGGTCGCCCGAGGCGACCGATGTCGGGTCGAGCGGTGGGCGATGTTGGGGCGGGCGCGAAACCCACTTGCTAACTGCGTCGGTCTTGTGCGTGTAATGAGATCGTCGCCTTCGAAGTCGACGCGCAGCTGGCTCGCCGGTAGCGCGCAGCACCCGAACGCGACGCAACCCCACAACTAGCCTTCCGAGAGAGGAGACACCCCATGAGCATCACCGCTCAACTCATTGCCGCCGCCGAACCGGTCGTCACCGAAGTGACAGCCAGCCAACCAAGCGGCTCCAGCGGCACCCCCATCACGCTGTTCGTGACCAGCCAGCTAGGACTCGCCGCGCTCGTGCTCGGCGCCTTGAAGTGGTTCGACAGCCGCGCCGAAAAACGACGCGCCGACGACCAGAAGCGAGCCGACAAGCAGCGGGAGGAAGACCAAGCGGCGCAGAACAAGAGATTCGACCAGCTAGAGGGCAAGGTCGACCACCTCGGCACTGAGGTGTCCGCCATCAACCTCAAGTTGGCGCGTGACGAAGGACGCGCGGAGGGCCACGAAGCGGGCTACGACAAAGGACGCCGCGACGAACGAGCAGCCCAAGCCACGCAGGCCGCGCCGGCGCCAACCGATGCTGCGCGTCTCGTTGCGCCCGAACCCGCGAGCGCGCAGGCGTCAGGCCCGGTGAGCGATGCCACGGCGGCGCAGCCCCCGCGAACGGCCGAGACCACGCCCACGCAGATGGCGGCGCGAAC